>JBCDHX010000260.1:0-1763 GCA_038749535.1 Bacteroidota bacterium | reverse complement strand
CAGATTTGTACAGTCGTTATTCGCATTAGTAACAGATGATAGGAGCTGGTTTGCTTGAAGGATGTATTCTCTCAAGACATTTTTTCCTTCGCCAAGTCATACAAACTTTCCAAATAGCTTGCTGCTTGTTCACTATCCTCGGCTGGTGACCAAACAGGAAAGTCCTTATCCGTTGCTTTGTGGTAAGGCCCAGATTTGACTTCGTAGATGAGGGTGTCGGGTGATAAAGCGATGAAGGTGTGAAAGATGGTTGGTTCAGTATCCATACCAAATTGTGGACTGCCTGCTTTGAGGTGATAAATACCTGTGACTTCCCCCTTTTCGGAAAAAGTGAAGTAGGCAATCGCTCCCCTTAGCAAGATGATGGATTCTGCTTTTTGAGACCGAAAATGTCGATGTGGTGGAATATAACTGCCTGGCTGAATAGCATTAAACATTCTGTGTAATAAAGCATCATCCGATTTGTGGAACGGTAAAATCATTCGCTTACGAGGACTTTGGCGAGCAGCTAAGATGAGTTGTTCCATTTGTGCCGTATGGATGATCGTTAAATCATTATCGGAAGCTTGCATTGCTAGCGTAGGAGGTGTCATGTGTACGTGATGATGCTGGTATAGGTATCGTTATTGGACTACGAGTGGATAGGTTGAGTGTACAAAGTCTCAGTTTTGTTAATATTTTACTTGGAAGCAGCCTGAGTCAATGCAAGAAAATTGAGCAACAAGTATGCTCAGTAAATTCTTTCGGAACACAATCAATCAACTCCAATCTTCTCAATCTTAAATAGAAGCCCTGCATTAATCTCTTCGAGTGTTTCTATTCTTTCTTCAAGTTGATTGATTTTTTCCATTGATTGCTGAACTTCAGTTTCCAATTTTTGGATTCGGGCCTCTTTGCTCGGATTCATATTGCACCCAACAAAGAGAACTGACATGGCGATAATTCCTAATACTTTTTTCATCTTAGTACGTTTTCATTTTTGCTAGTGCAATACACCAAACCACCCGTAACTTTCGCAAAGCATTCAAACGTGATGAGCAACAATTCAGCAATTATCCAATTCAACAACAACCAATAAATCAAGCTGCCAACTGCAAAGCCCTCGAACGATCTAGCTTTTCTTCTGCGTAAGGTCGCGTCACGGTAAAAGAATGTGCGCTGGGATCGGAAGGCAACTCAAACATCGCGTCTGTCATCACGGCTTCACAAATGGAGCGCAGTCCCCTTGCACCAAGATTAAATTCCAATGCTTTTTCAGCGATATATTCAATCGCATCGGAGGTAAATTGTAGTTCGATACCTTCCAATTCAAAAAGTCGCTGATATTGCTTGATGAGTGCATTGCGTGGCTCGGTTAGAATGCGTTTCAGGGCATCCAAATCGAGTGGCTTCAAATAAGTCAAAACGGGCAATCGACCAATCAATTCTGGAATTAATCCGTAGGATTTGAGATCACGCTGATTGACGTATTGTAATAGATTTTCTCGATCAATGCGTTGCTGCTTGCTATCATTATTGAAACCAATGACTTGGGTATTGACTCGACGGGCAATAATTTTTTCGATCCCATCGAATGCGCCACCACAGATAAAGAGGATATTTTGCGTATTCACTGGCACTAGCTTTTGCTCTGGATGCTTACGCCCTCCTTGTGGCGGTACGTTTACATTAGTGCCTTCCAGCATTTTTAGCATCGCCTGCTGCACACCTTCCCCCGATACATCTCTCGTGATAGAAGGATTGTCCCCTTTTCTAGCTACTTT
>JBCDHX010000259.1:0-1969 GCA_038749535.1 Bacteroidota bacterium | reverse complement strand
ATTAGAGTTTTACGGTATTCTAAAGACCTTACCTCAAAGTGGCACGATCGTAGCGGGAATGGGAATCACGGCTTTAGAAGGTTTAATTACAGATGTTTTGAAAATAGAAAATAGTGACTTTGCATCATTAGTCGAAACACGCTTACTACTAGAAACCCAATCGGCAAGTTTGGCAGCCAGTCGTCGTACAGACGAAGATATTGAGATGATCAGACAAGCACTTGCTACTCATAAAGAGAAAGTAGAAGCAGGAGAACAAGCGGTAGAAGAAGATTTGATGTTTCATTTAAAGATAGCAGAGGCGAGCAAAAATTCTGTATTGAAGTCTTTGATGCTCATCATTACGCCAGACATCATTAGCAGTTTTATTCAGTTGGATGTCTGTAAGAAGCAGCGAATCTATGAATCAATCAAGGAACATCAAGTGATTTTCGATCACATCATCGCAAAAGATTCTGATAAAGCTGCTGATGCGATGCGGGAACACCTGCGCGACGTATTTGAATACAGTAGAAAATTGACGAAATTCGGCAGCAACGGAATGCATGAATAAAACATAATATGATTGATTGGTAGTAAACAAGCAACTTCTTCGATCCAACTCATCCATCGGTACAATAATGTATGAATTTCTACAAGGTCTTTCCCCTTTTTAATAGAAGTAAAAAAGAAGTTAATTTAAATCATAAACGAAAAAATAGCGAAGCTATGAAATAAACTCTTTAAGGATTTGCAATCCTACCTATTTCAGTGATTCTAATACTTTGATTACTTCTTCTGTAGCAGCTATCTGATGCTACACTGGAATTTTATTGCGAAAAAGCAAGGTCAAAGTCAATTATTCAAGTCCAGTTACTTGAACAGCCAATTTATTGGCCAAAAAAAAGCTCACCCAAGTAGGTGAGCAAAATAAAACTATATTAAATATTAAATCATGACGACAAAATTAACAAATCGTTTCAACATTTATACAATAGGGGCGACCTTATTGATGATGTTGCTGTTTACCTCCCCTCCTTTAAGGGGAAATACCTTGTCTAAGTTGGACTACACAACAAAGTACACACTTGCAGCGAGTATCACAGGAACCGTCACTGCCGCTCAAGATGGAAGTCCACTCATCGGAGTTTCTGTGTTCATAAAGGGGACAACTACGGGTACTGTTTCTGATGTAGACGGACAGTATTCTATTGAAGCAGAAGCAGGGGATATTTTAGTTTTTAGCTATACTGGCTATGCCGCTCAGGAAGTGACAGTAAGCAGTCAAACGACCATAGACATTGCTCTTTCTGAAGATACAGAACTATTAGATGAAGTGGTAGTGGTTGGTTACGGCACAAGGAAGAAATCGCATAATACGGGTGCTATCGCACAAGTAGGCGGTGGCGAAATCGCAGCTATCCAAGCCAATCGAGTAGATGATGCTTTGGCGGGTAAACTGGCAGGCGTATTGATTCAAAATCAAGATGGCGCGCCAGGTGCTGATCCAAAAATTCAGATTCGAGCAGCTTCCTCCATTTCAGGAGATTCCAATCCGCTGATTGTCGTAGATGGTTATCCAATTTCAGGAAGTTTAGCAACGGTCAACCCGAATGATATTGAAAGCTTAGAAGTATTAAAAGATGCGGCTTCGGCTGCCATTTATGGTTCTCGTGGGGCAAATGGCGTGATTTTAGTGACGACCAAAAAGGGGAAATCAGGTAAAGCCAGTTTCAGCTATAATGCCTATGTGAGTACTGCTCAGCGTTACGTACAGGACAACGTTAATCCGACTGCTGGTGAATGGGCAGACATTGTAGAAGCGGGTATTGCTGATGGTACTTTTGATATTGGCGAACTGGACAAATCCATCGTAGATTATAGATTGAATGCCTACAGAAATTCTCCTGACGTGGTAGCGGTGGACGATTGGCTGTTTCAGACTGGGAGGAGCATGAACCGCGACTTCAGCCTTAGTGGTGGCAACGGT
>JBCDHX010000258.1:0-2315 GCA_038749535.1 Bacteroidota bacterium | reverse complement strand
GCTTTGGTTGCCATCATTTTCCCACCAACAGATTTCTACTTCAAAGTCTGTAGAAGTAGCTAACACATCTATATCGCCATCTCCATCCATGTCCGCAGCATCGGCATAAGTGAGTTCGTCAAAATTGTTATCTATATTCCGTTTAGTAAAGTTCTGATCTCCGTCGTTTTCCCACCAAGCTATATCCTCTGCTCTTTTAGCCGCTGCTAGTGCATCTATGTCTCCATCACTATCCATATCAATCGCTTTGATATTGATTGCTCCCGTAAAACTTAAATCGAGTGTGCTTCCCTCAAAAGTAGTTGAGTCATTTGGTAGCAATTGCATCACTTCTCTACCTTCTACATCAAAGCGAATTACGTCGTCATCTATACTTTTTTCTACTTGTATTTTCGTATCGTCATCCACATCGGTTAGTTTATTTGGATTTCCACCTTGTATTTCTGTCCAAGAAGTACTATAAAACCAAAAACTATTTGTCGTGCTATCAAAAACCATCAAGCCATCGGCAGGCGAAGCGATGTTTTTTCGTGCGGTGCTGTCCATTCTCGGAATGAGTACGCCTTTGTCCGTGCTGCTTACATCAAGCATGGCGGAAGCGTCGGGTTCAGTGTTGTTTTCATTGATGGCGACTTGGGCGTTGGCAATGAAGAAGGAAAAATTAAAAATGAAGAGTGTTAGTAAGTATTTTGTTATGTGTTTCATATTTTTTTGCTTCTAAAGTGATCTTAAATGATGCAGGTAATGATGAAGAGGCGCGAAGACTTTTGAATATCGAATATCGAATATCGAACAAGGAATATCGAATGTCGAAGTACACGTCCTATTGGCAAAACTTCGTTATTCCTTGTTCTACATTCAGTATTCCTTATTCTACTCGTCGTCTGTACTATTTGTGCTTGTTGAATTGTTATCGACTTGTGCTTGTAGTTGATGGAGCATGGCTTCAAGTTGATTGATTTTCGCTGTTTGCTTCTTCAACTCTTCAATTTCCGCTTGCTGCGCATTGATTCTTGCCTCTTGCTCTTTATTGACCTGTATCAAAAAAGCAGCCATAGAAGCATAATCTACCGAGCGGTAGCCCTCGCTGTCGTAATGCACTAATTCAGGAAGTACTTGCTCCAGTTCTTGCGCCATCACACCGACTTGGCGGCTTGTATCTGCCGAACTACTTTTCCAATAGAAATAATAACCATTGAGCGCATCCAATTTATCTAGCGCATCAGGCAAAATGCGAATGTTTTCTTTAAGGCGTTCGTCAGAAACTGCCCCGTTATAGTCCCAGATTAATTCCCCAAGACTATTGACCATCAATAGTTGCCCAGATAGGGGGCTATTCGCAGGAAAAGTGTAGCCCATATCATCATTATTTGGATCAACAGTGAGCAAGCCATTGATTTCTGTATTGCCATTTTTATAAACTAGAAGTGCATCGGATTTACTAGTTGCGCTTTCTCCATTTCCGATGACAAATAGTCTGTCGTCTTCGTCGAAGCTCGTTGTATTATTGGGTGCGTAGTCAGTATTGTAAACACCTGTGGCTACTTCTGCAAAAGACAATGCTTCCGTGCGCGAACCTAGAGCGGTTGAGTTCTGTCCGCTAGCCGTCGTGAGGAAGCCCAAAGCAGTCGAGAAATTACCACTAGCCTCAGTAGAAGCACCTAGAGCCGTCGAAAAGTTACCACTCGCTGCTGTAGAGCTTCCAATCGCAGTAGAAGTATTGCCACTCGCGACTGTTCCGCTACCTAGCGCAATCGTATTCGCGCCAGTTGCTAGAACATCTATTCCCAGACCAATGGAAGCAAAACCGAGACTATCCTGATTCCAGTTGTCATCCAATACAGAACCGACTCTAAATGCACCCTGAACGTTATCGAAGAAGAATTTTGTTTGTTGTGTACCACTTGTGTTGTCTAATTCGGCTGCGCCAAATAGGAAGTCGTCCGAATCGCTAGTAGATTGTGTCAGTCCATTTTCTGTGCTGAATGCAGCAGTCGAAAGACTTAGATGACTCAAATCTACCTCACTGCCATTGCTGATGGAAAGCAGACTGCCATTGAGGCTGATGTCTTGGAGTTCATTGCTCGAATCAATGTCCCCATCTTGAGAACCTGCTAGAGAATTGTCGAAAAAGGATTGTGAGCCGTCCTCGTTATTGAGGCGTACAATTAAGGGGTCTGAATTTCCTGAACTACTAGTCATACTTACATCTGAAAAGCTAACTTCGTTCACGAACGACCCTAATGCATAAATGACATTTTGGGGACTAATACCAATGCCATACGCAAAATCTCTAGAAGAATCGTTACTTGTTC
>JBCDHX010000257.1:0-2327 GCA_038749535.1 Bacteroidota bacterium | reverse complement strand
GTAATAACAATTGTTCACTTTGAGCACAGGAAGTTTTATATGCTCTAAATTATGCCCCAAAAAATAGATGGTAATAATCGGTAATGGGACTGATTCTTGCTCTCCTTCTTCATTGATGATCTCATCTTCTCTTAAATAGTTTTCTCCCAAGTAAGTTCTGAAACGCATCACATCCGATAAACGCCGTGACTTTTGCATTTCAATCAAAATCTTAGTGTGCGTACCATTTTCCTCCTTCACCACTGCCTTAAAATCTAAGCGATAAATACGAACGGTCTTCTCTCCAATATTTGTTTCGGCAGCCGTTTCTTGTGGTTTTAGACTTAGTTCTACGATGTTACGTGAGGTGATCACACTCAACAACTCTCGCGCAATTTCGATATCTTCCAATAGATACTTGAACACCACATCGTATATAGGATTAGCTATAATCATACTTTTGTATTGAAGGCGTAGCAAACCATTGTATCAATAGCTAGCACACAGCTGTACTTAAAACAGTTAAGAATTGTATTTTTTGAGGAGAAGATTTTATGCTTAGTTTTTGCTTAGAAACTGTAAGTATATCTGGATATTTGAGCAGTTTATAAGTAGAAAATGAATGAGCGATTCCAAAGGATGAAAGTTAAAACACTTTCAAGCGAATGAACCGCTGGCGGATGGGGTGGAAAAGCTGCCGTCAAAAGTTATAATTCTTAGCTGTTTTAAGTATAAATACTTCATTCAATAAAAAATTCATAAAAAAATATGAAAAATATAGCCAAGATAGTATTACCGATACTGTCCTTAGTTTTTCTTTTCGGATGTAGTGAGGACTTCCTAGATAGAGAACCCATTGGTACGGTCAATGAGGTAGTTTTGCAGACAGAAGAAGGTACCAATGCGCTTTTGATTGCTGCCTATTCTTTGTTGGATGGTTACTCACAGGGAGATGCCATCGACGGACAGCAAGGTGCTGCTTCTGGTACGAACTGGATATGGGGAGATGTTCCATCCGACGATATGTATAGAGGCGACCAAACTGGTGGTTGGGCAGAAATAAACAACATCGAGCGTTACGAAGTAACATCTGATAATCAGTGGCTTAACCGAGCTTGGGTACGTTACTTTGATGCCGTAGCAAGAGCCAATGATGTTTTGAGAACGCTGCGTGCTGCTGGTGATAGAATCAATGCGGATGCGGCGCGCCAAATCGAAGCCGAAGCGCGCTTTTTGCGAGCTTGGTATCACTTCCAGTTGCGTATCAAGTTTGAAAAAGTACCTTACATCACAGAGGACGTTGATCCTTTGACGGTTTCCAACGACAAGGAAATTTGGGATGACATAGAAGCGGATATTCAATGGGGAATCGACAATAACATGGACGAAGCTCCCGCAGAAATCGCACGCGCATCTCGCTGGGCAGCAAAGGCGTTCATCGCCAGAGTACATTTATTCCAACAAGAGTATCAAGCTGCTAAGCCATATTTGGATGACATCATCAATAATGGGCCATTCGAGTTGATGGAACACTTCTATGACAACCACAACGAAGAGTTCCAAAACAACAAAGAAAGCATCTTTGAGATCCAGTATTCTGTGAATGATGGCGCAGGTGTCCATAATTCAGGACTAGATCACCAAACGCTTTTCTCCAGAAAGATTGGATTCTGCTGTGATTATTCTGCCCCTTCTTTCGATCTATTCAACGCATTTAAAGTAGACGAAAATGGGTTGCCATTGTTGGATAGTTTCCAAGATGATCTATTGACAGAAGATCACAATATCTTGTTCAGTGAAGACTTTACACCAACCGAAGAGCCACTCGATCCTCGTGTAGACTGGACGATCGGACGTCGTGGTGTACCTTTCTTAGATTGGGGTCCTTTCACGGGTAGTGACTGGATGCTAGACCAGCAGGGTATGGGTCCGTTCTTGAATAAGAAAATTCAGTTCTTCCAGCGCAATCAAGGTACGATCAAAACTTCCGATTGGTGGTGGGCAGGTGGTCTAAATGGGGATAACTTCAACCTATTCCGCTTGTCACACGTCATCCTTTGGAGAGCAGAAGTAGCGGTAGAAGAAGGCGATTTGGAGACGGCTAAAGATTTGGTCAACCAAATCAGAGAAAGAGCCTCCGATGACATCGTGATGGGTAAAATCAACAACACCAACTTTGCCGCAGGTTTCGCACTTGATATAGACGAAACACAACCAGCAGCAAACTACTCTTTGGGATTGTATGAGTCTTTCCCAGACCAAGAGTTTGCACGCAAAGCTGTGAGACACGAAATGCGCTTAGAATTTGCTTTGGAAGGTATGCGTTTCTTCGACCTCGTCCGTTGGAG
>JBCDHX010000256.1:0-2817 GCA_038749535.1 Bacteroidota bacterium | reverse complement strand
GGATAAGTCACAACAATTTCCCCTTTGCCTTTGGAGCTACTGATCTTATGAATCGTCTCCGTCCGCAGCAGCACGTTATTATTGTCCAATTCCTCGAACTTACGTGGACGCTTAAAGGAGTCTGGGAAGAAATGAATGCTTTTTTGCTCAAACAGTGCCGCTAGATTATTCTGCGCATAAGCCGCCTCTTCCTTATCACTGACGATGTACAAATAATTTTGAGGCGCTTGTCTATAAGTTGCTGCCAGAAAAAAAGCATCCGATGCGCCCGACATTCCGAGTAGCCGAATGCGGCTATCCGTTGCCTTTGCTGCTTCCGCTATTTGTTGTACGCGTTCGTCGTTCTGGTAGTGCTGAGAGAGTCGTTCTAAATTCGTTGCCATATTCGTATGAGTTCTTTCTGTAGTGATCGCATGACTCCGAATCATCCGGTCACTTCGTCGCGTCTATGAAACGATACTAGATAAGGTTAGTTTGACAGAAAGTAGCACAACTTTTTATGTATTGGTCTAATTCTAAAGAATAGACTCATCAAACGCTTCTCACTATGCCTGAAAAATGGAAATTATGGTTCAAACGGGTCGGCATCGCCGGATTTCTATTCTTTTTCGTGAAAGGACTGGTTTGGCTGGTGGTGTTTTTTGTAGTGGGTAAGTGTAGTGGGATGTAATATCAAAAGTGTTTCACTACCAGTTGCGTACTATTTTTTTAGCTCTTGTATGGCTCTTTGTAGGATGACATCCTCTTCTGCCATCAAAGACTCAATTGTCGGCTCAACCACTATGTCCGGCTGCACACCATAGCCCACAAATTCTCGACCATCAGGATACGTATCGCGCTTTGTGCAGATACGTGCGCGTCCACCGCCTGGCAAGCGAATAAACATCGGCTGTCCGGTACTACCGAAAGTAGGGCGGCCGATCACTGTTCCTTTCCCAATATCATCCAATGCAACTAGGAAGTCTTCGGCAGCAGAAGCCGTGTTGTGGTCGATGAGTACGACAAAAGGCATATTCAGATGAATGCTATCATGTGGAGGAATGGTATCTGGCTGACTTTCGTGCCAGATATTGTCATAGTAATAGTCGTACTCTACTTTTTTCCAATCTTGTAATGTCGTCCTATCTTTGTTTTTGATAAATCCACCCCAAGCCTTATACGCAGGTCGATGCTGACGTGTCCGCCATTTGGATGTCAGAAATGGCTGATCTGTAAAGTATTGTAGAATAGCATAGCCGTTTCCAGAGTTGCCACCTCCGTTGTTGCGAAGGTCGATGATGAGTGCGTGATGCTGCTGAATACGGTCTATTTTTTCTTCAAAAGCATTGACAATATTGGAATTACCAAAAGTATTTAGTGAGATGTGAGCGATGTCATCGGAAAGAGTCTCAAAAGTAGAAAGCTGCCATTGAGGAGAATGTCGCTGCCAATTTAAGTTGTCCGAGCCATACTGATTGCGGGTCAAAGTGAGTTGGTGACAAGAACTATCTGGTCGAATAATGTCTACCTGAACTGTGCTGCCGACTTCTCCTTCGAGCAGTACTCCAATCATACAAAATATGCTCCGTCGAAGAACTAATATAGGGCATGATTTCTCTTTTGGCATAACTGATCGTACTTTCGCCATCGACCATCAGGATACGACTACCAATAGGCAACTGTTCAGCTAGCTTCTCATCGACATTGGTGATAACGGCATATCCTTCTATGTATTTCAGTTGTACAGCCGGGCGATCCAAATTGCTCTTTAGATGATCGGGCGGATAAATATTCGTATGACCATCTTGAAGGCTGGCGCACAGTCTTTCTAGCAATCTGTAGTACTCAGCATCACTTTTGGTGGCTTGTACAAGTGGAATGTATTTATATAGTTGTGCTTCCCAGTCTAAATCTGGCACTTGATCGAAGAAGGCAAAATTATATTTGACTTCTGTCCAAAATTTGGCGAGACCGAGTAAGCGTTGAGACTCGTTCATTGATTCTTCAAACGATGGAAAATAAATCAGTTCATTTTCCCGTACATAGACTTGAGCAAAAGCTTGAGCAACATCTTTTAATAGCTTGAGTTTTTGAATGACCACCTGAAAATCTTCTGTGGGAAGATCGGGCGCAGACTCAGGAATGGCAAACGGAAGTTGTATTTCTATGCTGATTATTTTATCGTACTGATGCTGAAGACGCATACCGACTGCCGAAGGTTGAGTGGTTTTTGAGTTGATGTAAACTGTTCCGTATCGACCGTTTGTGCTAGTCACCATACCCAATATCCGCCCCATTTCGGATCTGAATGTATTGGTTTCCTCTTCAGTATGAAAGGACAATACAGCAATTTGAATCGTTTGATCTTCTGATTTCCAATACAACTGATGCTTAGTTTCCGGTAGTGCGATAGGAACTCCACCTAAAAGAATTTTCTCCGTTTCTACCGTAGCAAATTGTATTTCTTTAGGAGACAGAGCAGTACCAATTTGACTAGGATTTAATTCATCCATAGGACGAGCATGCGAGTCACCTATGGCATTAAGTATAGAGCGTGTTGGAGACATCTCACTGAAAAGCTGCTCAAAATTGTTTTGAGCAAATATTTGTGGTGCAACGAAAAGTAGACATAGCTGTAGGGAGAAGACTTTAATGTACATAGATGTTGGTGTTTATTTGTAGTTATTATCCATCAACTTGGAAAAGGTTACACTGTATATAATTTTCCACTCTAGGTGACAAAACTTTCCTGCAAGCGAAAAGCATGATCGACCTTGTCGAGTAAGGCTTGAATTGGTCTGAAAAGCTGCCTCAAGTAGTTTTCATCTTGATGAAATC
>JBCDHX010000255.1:0-2918 GCA_038749535.1 Bacteroidota bacterium | reverse complement strand
TTCCGATTTCATGACGGCATTTTTTCCGCTCATATTTCGTTGAAAAGCCTCGCCGATAGGCATCGTCTATATTTTTCGCCTCATCTGAACGAAAAACCTGCTCGGTCAGAAAGGGAATTTATTTACCCTCAACTACTTATCGTTAAAGATTATGGAACAACAAATCAAAACATTAGTCACCCGCCTCCAACAAAATCCCCAAGACCCTAAAACTGCCATCGAACTCGGCACACTCTTCTTCAAATCCCAACAATACGAAAATGCTGCTAAAGCTTTCGCTCACGCGCTCCAGTTTCAGCCGTACTCGACGGATTTATATTACAAGTTGGGCATGTCTTATTTGAACATAGAAGATGAACGCGCCATCGCTGCCTTCGAGAAAATACTAAAATTGCATCCCAAAAATGACCCTAAAGTACGCACGCTCACCAAAGTCAAATTAGCGAAAGCGTATAAGTATGACGAGCAATATGATAAAGCCCGAAAAATCGTAGAAGCCATCATCCGAAGACAGCCGGAGAATGCAAGTGCGCTGAGTGTATTAGGACAAATAGAGCAGCAAGAAGAGCAGACCGAACGAGCACACAAACTATTCCTAAAAGTCGCTAAACTAATGCCAGAAAATGCCGCTGCTCATAACAATGTGGGCAGTACGGCTATGATTCTGGAACGCTACGAAGAGAGCATTCAACACTACAAAAAAGCTATACAACTCAAGCCAAAATGGGCAACGCCACTCCGCGAAATGGCACGTAGCTACGACAAACTAGGCGATGCGAAAACTGCCCTTTCTTTATTGCAAAAAGCCATCCAATTGGCACCAAAAGAAATCGAAAACTTCGACTATCTCGCTGCCTTCTATCGCGCTCAAGGCAATCACAAAGCTGCCGTCGAAGTTTGCAAACGACTGGTTCAAATCGACCCAAACAACTCAGAAGCCTACTTCAATATTGGATCGAGTATGACGCAATTGGGTATTACAGATGCTTGTCTGCCTTACTTTGAAAAAGCCTACGAAATCGACCCAACCGCACAAGCTGCCTATGCCATCGGCAACATTCATCAAACCAGTAAAAACCTCGATCAAGCCGACAATTGTTTTCAAAAAACACTAGATGCGGACCCCGAATATTATACGGCTACCTATCAACTGATCGCCAATCGAGCTGCTCACTGTGATTGGTTGCGCCGCGCGGAAGATGAGCAACTGATGCACGAAACGCTCAAAACGCACATCGACAGTGGCAACATTAATCTACCGCTGCCGACACTCTATTTTAACTACTTCAACATCCCGATGGAGTGGCACAAAGCCTTCAACGAACACTACGCCAAAGCTAGCGAACAGCGTGGAGCACAATTGCGCAAGCAATTCCCGATTAAACACAAAATTGAGCAAAAAGAGCGTCTCAGAATTGACTATATCTCTCCCGACTTCCGGAATCATCCCGTCGGGCGATTGGTTGCTGATTTATTTCAGCATCATGACCGCGCACAGTTTGATATTTACGCCTATTCGCTATCGACTGCCAAACCTGAAGATCCATTTCATCCACGTATCAAAGCAGGAGTTGATGTCTATCGAGAACTCGCTTTCACACCAACCGTAGAAGCTACTCGCCAAATCGTAGAAGACGGCATCGACATTTTGATAGATTTGGGTGGACATACCGCTCACACGCGCCCCGATATCATTGCTATGCAGCCTGCACCTATACAAGCTCATATCATTGGCTATCCCAATACGATGGGCGCGAACTATATGCAGTATATTTTGGCAGATAAATACCTGGTACCAGAGCACGTTTTTGAATATTATACTGAAAAAGTGGTGCATCTGCCGAGCGCGTTTGTAGGTGCATTGCCACAGTTGCCAGATATACAATTGACGAGAGCAGATGTAGGTCTGCCAGAAGAGGGAATTGTATTTGTCGGCTTTAATCGCCCATCCAAAATAGAGCCAGAAATCTTCGCTGCTTGGCTACAAATTCTGAAAGCGGTAGAAGGCTCTGTCCTTTGGCTCTCCGATCTACCAGAACAAACCTGTCAAAACCTCCGCCGATTCGCTCAAACTCAACAAGTCGATCCCAATCGCCTCTATTTTTCCGAGTGGCAGCCTTACGGTAAATATCTCAAAAGTCATCAACTCTGCGACTTATTTTTGGATACTTGGCATTATAGCGCGGGCAGTACTGCGGTGGCAGCTTTGGGTGCGGGTTTGCCTGTTCTGACTATTACGGACGATAGCAATGCGTCGAGAATGGGGGCGTGTATTGTGGCAGCAGCTGGGCTTGAAGAGTTAATTTGTGATGATTTAGAAAGCTATGTGGAGAAGGCGATTGAGCTAGCGCAAAAGCCTGAATTGTTGGAGCAATATAAGACTCATTTGCGGGACAATCGGGAGCAGCTTTTGTTGTTTGACAATGCGTGGTTTGCGCGGGGGCTGGAGGCGGCGTTTTGGGAAATGTGGAACGCTCAATTATGATCTTTGGTTAAACATCAATTGTAGCTATATCGTTATTAAAGCAAACATTCATTATGGCAGTTACCATAGAAAGAACAGCGAATGAATTTGTTGTTAAACTTCCTTTGCATATCAATCCTCTTGATATTCAGAAGGTATTAGATCAGTTTCAATTCTTAGAAATTGTGAGCAAAAGTCAAGCTACAGAAGAAGACATTAATGAGTTGTCCAAATTGGTTAAAGCTGGATGGTCGCAAGAAATGAAAGATCGGCTGGCAGCTATGGATGAATTTAAAGATGTGTTTGAATAATGGATGTCACTCTAGGTGACAAAACTTTCCTGCAAGCGAAAAGCATGATCGACCTTGTCGAGTAAGGCTTGAATTGGTCTGAAAAGCTGCCTCAAGTAGTTTTCATCTTGATGAAATCGTCGAATCGCTTTTTCCAAACAATC
>JBCDHX010000254.1:0-2985 GCA_038749535.1 Bacteroidota bacterium | reverse complement strand
GACTACTGCTGTCCCTTTGACGGTATGATTGGCTTCCAAACCTCGATGGTTGAAGCAAGGCGAACAAGCCCAAAGCGTACCGCCATTTTCGACGAAGCCATCTATTAGCTGATTCAACTTTTTGAAAGGTGCTACGTGCGTAAATTCACTGCCGCCTGCTTTGCTCAATTCTACACCATCAGAAGTGAGAAACATCCCAACTTCATAGCCTTTGCTGATTGCTGCGTTGGCGACGGTGAAGGCGACCGTAGAAACGTCATTATTGGAATTGACAGAAAGGGTTAGAACTAATTTTTTTGAATTTGACATGATTGAATGATTTAGATTATTTATGGAAACACATAGGCACAGTAGGACACATAGAACACGTTTTTTGGGACTATGTAATATTTGGTGATTTACCTAACTTCTAGAACACTCAGGATCGGTAAGCACTTGTGATTGCCGAGCCGATCTCAGGTAATTGCTCGGCAATCCCAGAGGCTTACCGATCAGGAGATATTCACCCGAAAACAAAGCGTTTTCAGCCATGTTTCACTTCATTTTACACAGTCTGCATTTTTTTATAAAGTCCATGTGAAACTATTTGACTATGTGTTTCATTATGGATGAATTGTATGTCTTATTACATCTTTACTGCTAAAACTGAAATACTCTTAATGCCATACTTCGCAGTCGCTCCTTTTGCCCCTTTGGACAAGAATTGATAAGGATTTTCCTTGACTTGAATGACTTTCAAACCTGCTGCTTTGATCAAAGCAAGGTATTCTGACTCTGGAATTGCACCACCAATGCAAGCTGCCCACAAAGAGACATTGCAACTGATGGATTCAGGCAACTTTGTAGTAGAAACGATATCCGAAAGCACCAAGCGACCACCAGTTTTCAGCATTCGAGCGGCTTCTTGGAAGACTTGATCTTTGCGACTCGATAGATTGATGACGCCATTACTGATGACCGCATCGGCACAGCCAGAAACGATAGGCGGTGTCTCGATATAGCTTTCTAAGAAATCGACTTGTGCGAAATGATGACGCTGTTTGAGTTGATTGGCTTTATTTAATTGCGCTAATGTCATATCCAAACCGATGACTTCGCCACTTTGACCGACTTGCGTAGCAGCATAAAAAACGTCCATGCCAGAACCACTCCCCAAGTCTACCACTACTTCTCCTGCTTTCAATCTTGCTAGGTCGAAATAATAACCTACACCTGCAAAAGAAGCTATTGCTTCGCTTGGAATTTGGTCGAGTATTTCACTTGGATAGCCGAGTCGTTCTGCTAAAGCTCTACCCATTTCAAAGTGATAAGTTACTTCGGGGTGGAGTGCGACTTCGCGGTACATGTCTTTGACGCGCTGCTCTAGTTCTTGGGCATTAAATTTTGTGTTGACAACGGGTGTTTGTATCATGATGTAATGATGTTTAAATTATTAGAATATCGAATATCGAACACGGAATATTGAATGTCGAATTAAGAGCGCATACTCTACCTGATTTACTTCGTGATTCCTTGTTCTGTATTCAATCTTCGTGATTTAATCTGGTAATATTTTCATTTGGTGATAAGGAGTTGGTTAGAAAATGCTGGTTTAAAGAGGTTACACTGGATTAGAATGTGATATAAAAAAGGTAATGGCTGAAATTATTGATTATTGGATTTGATCATTTGCTTACTGACGGCTAACTGTCCATCCAAAATCAAGTAGTACAAGTAGTTGCCGTTGTTTAATTCTGACGAGTTGAGTTGAATTTGTCCTACTCCGCTTTCATTAATCGTGATGTCTTTCACCAATTTTCCATTGCTGTCTGCAATACGAATCGTGGCTTGCCGAAAACCATCGGGAATGAAATAGTCGATAGTCGTCAAATCATCAAAAGGATTTGGATGATTTTGCTGAAGTACAGCTTGCTTATTGTTAGATCGAAGTTCGACTTCTTGTGTCTTTAGCAATAGATTTTTGAGTTCCTCTACTTCTCGTTCGAGTTGAGCGATTCTTTCTTCAGATTGCTGTCTTTCCACCTCCAATTCCTGCACTGCCTTCACCAAAGGCACGACAAATTGTGAATAGCGCAAACCATAGCGATCTCCTCGATTTTTGGGTGCATCTACACCACTGAAATCGTAGCCAATCGCCTGCGCCGTTGCTTCTACTTCCTGTGCCAAAAAGCCAGAGTAGCGAATGCTACCTTTCATAGCTTCCCCTTTGAAGTCGCGCAGACTATCAGGTGTTTCCTGCCATTTGGCAATGCTTTCCATGTCCAAATGATAACTCACAGGGCGTAGCTGCGTAATGAACTCCAAGCCGGGAATGTCGCTTTTGACATTCTTCTTCAAGCGTTTGTCAGAGATATTGGTCCAAGGTTCAAAGCCGCCGATAGAATTGACCGCAGAATTGCCTATACGAATTTGACCTGTCGCGCTGACTTGAGCATTAAACCCAATAGCAGTAGAATTAACAAAAGCCCTACCTGTTGTAAATGCAGATCGCCCTACAGCCGTGTTATTGTTGCCAAAATCATTCAAACTCAATGAATTGTTCCCAATCGCTACATTTCCAAATCCTGATGTATTGGTAAATAACGCCTCTAGTCCTATTGCCAAATTTTGTTGCCCTAAGACGTTGTTTCTCATCGCAGTATGTCCAATGGCTACGTTTGAATGTCCATTAAAGATGTTGGAAACCGTGTTGGGTGCGACACCCGCTCCGATGAAGATGTTTTTGATATTCAGGTCACTAAATTCTAATCGCTCCCCGTCTATCTTTACTTTTCCTTCTACGGTAAGATTTTGTGTAAAAGCAACTTGAGCGCAAAGTAGTAGTACAGGAATGGTGAGTGTTCGATACAGTCGCATGATTTAATGTATTTTGATGTTCGTAAAATTGACACTGCAAAGTTGCGATCATCTGCGGCTGTGCGCTACACCTAAAAATGCGATATTTCAAATTCCCCCTTTTCGATTACTGCTCTCACACAATTGTGT
>JBCDHX010000253.1:0-3117 GCA_038749535.1 Bacteroidota bacterium | reverse complement strand
GGATGTGCTTTTCTTGCAGCCGCATACGCCTGACTCATGGATATGGTAGCTTTGTCGGTACTCGTTTCTTCGTTATAAACGGCATCTGCATACCACCAATTGGTCAGCTCTTCTTCCCAGACAAAAATGCTTGCTCCGATCATACTGATGAAGACGATAATGCCAGCAATCAAGCCGAGCCAAAGATGCAGCCAACTCAGCACTTCTTTGATGATGTTCTTTTTACGCTTCTTTCTAGCCATGATAAATAGTTGTTGATGATTCAATCAAATCTATTTGTTTTGTTTATAGCTAATTTGTGAGTGATAAGATAGACATGGTTAATGGAGCTATTTTAGACCGTTATCAATTATTCTGCGCCGTCCAAATATCCTTTTTGAATTTCTTGTAAGCTGCCCCCAAAACTCTACCAAAGCAGTGCAAATCATCCGTGGACATCAACAAGCGGAACTTAGGAAAAGGCGTATCTATTTCGATGCAGCGACATTTGGGATGGACGCGCCCTTCATAGTTTTTGAGATAGACTGCCAAAGTGTAAAGCAAGGATTCCATCGCAGACATGGAAGCGTCCAGTGAAAAAGTACCATAATAGACGTGAAAGGCTTGGCATTCTTCGCAGTAAATGACTTTGTTGTCGCCCTCTTCGTAAAGAAGGGTAAAAGAATGCTCGTCGTTTGGAAGAAAAAACATGGGTGCTTTCTTGTGTGATATAAAAATCAAGGCGAAAATATAAAAAATAGATCACTATTTAGACTAATTAAAAATAATATTCCGCTAACGAGATGAATATAATGGCGTAAATGAATCTCTAAACCACTCCGTGTGCTTTCTGTTAAATAATCAAAATCAAAGATTCACTATGAAGACATTCAACCAAAAATTCGTCAATGGCGCAATTGAACACATGAATGACGATCATCGTGATGCCATGGTGGATATGCTGCATGGCTTTCACAACGCGACCTGGGTCACCGATGCGGAAATGTTACATTTTGATGCGGAAAAGATGCGGGTGAAAGGATTAGGTGAAAATGACAAGAGCGAAGAATTCGACATTGTTTACGATGAGCCATTGGCAACTGCAAAGCAATTTCGTCCCGTCTTAATCAAAATGCTACAGAAAGCAAGAACACAACTTCCAAAGAAATGACGCAAAAACACATTGCCCTTTTTGGTCCAACAGGTGGCACAGGTCGAGCTGTCATCGATCAAGCTCTAGCAGAAGGCTATGAGGTGACTGCGCTCATTCGGACGCCGAGTAAATTGGAGATCACTCATGATCGTTTGCATCTAGTGGCAGGCGACGCCATGAACTATGAAGATGTCCAAAAAGTAGTAGCAGGGAAAGATGTGGTGCTTTGCTGCCTCGGTACTCGCGCCGCAGACAAAACAATGGTGCGCGCCGAAGGTACACGAAATATTATCCGAGCGATGGAAACAGAAGGGGTACAGCGACTTATCGTTCAAGCGTCGTTAGGCTATGGCGACAGCGCGGAGATGATGCCTTGGTATATGACATACATCATTATTCCGTACTTGCTCAAAAATGCGTTCAAAGATCACGCGCTTCAAGAGGAACTCATTGAGCAGTCCAATCTAGATTGGGTGATCGCTCGACCTGCCAGTTTGACGAATGGTAAGAAGACCGAAAGCTACAAGCATGGCTTCCCGACTTCTGAAAAGATTAAATTGCGCATTTCCAGAGCCGATGTCGCTCATTTTATGTTAGCGCAGATCGGGAGTGATCGGTATGTGGGGCAAAAGGTGGGATTGTCTTATTAATAGATTATTGACAGTTCTACTTTGGGTTATATTTTCCCGTTAATTAATCGAGTAAAGTAAAATAGTCTTTCCCGCAGATGACTGACTATTAGCTGAATAGGTCTAGAAGCGAAAGCCTGTCCCGATTTCAGGGCGATCTAACGTCTCATATCTAACATCTATTTAAGTACTCAATTCAAATTCCGATACGCCTTCGGACTTATGCCCGTTTTCGCCTTAAACAATCGATTCAACCCTTGCGGATATTCGAATCCCAAACCGTAGGCGATTTCGCTGATAGATTGATTCGTGCCAAGAATCTTCGTTTTGGCGCCTTCGACAACGTATTCTTGAATATAGTCTTTAGAAGTTCGCCCCGTTTCGCTTTTGATCAAATCGCCGAAATAATTCGGAGACATCGACAGTTGTTGAGCGCAATATTTGACCGATAGAATGCCGCGTTCCATCGGTTCGTCCAACGAATAATAGTTGCGTATGACGCTTTCAAATTTGGTGAGAATGTCTTGATTTAAATTGGTGCGTGTGAAAAATTGACGGTCATAATATCTTTTGCATTATTTCAATAGCATCTCGATGTTGGCGATGATGATTTCTTGGCTGTGTCGGTCGATATTCTGTTGGTACTCTTTTTCGATCTTGTTCGCTAAATCAGTGAGCGTCAGTCGTTCCTCTTCTGACAAGTGAAGCGCTTCGTGTACGTTGTAATTGAAAAACGAATAATTATCCATCTGTCTGCCCAATTCCGATTTTCGGATCAAGTCAGAATGAAAAATCAATGTCCAGCCACTTTCCGCCTTGATAGTTGGCTGAGTTTTCCACTTTCACCAATTGGTTGGGCTCGATGAATGTAAGTGTACCTTCCTGAAGGTCATACGAGTTTCTGCCATAACTCAATGTACCTGTGATGCCAGATTTCAAACTGATTTGATAAAACCTAAATATGGATGATCTTTTTCATTTGATTCAATCAGCCTGAGTTTAATAAAAAATTACATTCAAAGCGAGCGTTCAAGATACTTGCAAATGTGATTCGACTACAGGATCATATATTTTGAGCAACGCACAGATTTGACCTAAGTACCTTTACAATAATAATCGACACTTTTTAGTCTAATTGAAAAAGAGATCGTATTATTGCTGAGATGAGAAACATAAACTTAACAATAGAAGAGCGTACGACGTTGGAGGAATGCTATAAGAATCATCCTAAGAGTCATGTACGCAAGCGTGCACAATCGCTACTTTTAAGCGATAGAGCATGGGAAGTTAAACAAATAGCATCTCTTTATCAAACTCGTACAAGAACGATATATACCTGGTTTGATAGATGGGAAT
>JBCDHX010000252.1:0-3167 GCA_038749535.1 Bacteroidota bacterium | reverse complement strand
CCCGAGTTCCACATTCTTGGGCTCGACAACGGGAAGCTCTCTGCTGACGAGCAGTCTGCTCTGAACGCTTGGTACGGGGCGTTACTCGATCAGCGGCTCGATTGTCTTCGAGGCATTTACCCCTACAACTTCGTCAGCACTCGTCAGCTTGCACACGACGTGCTCGATGGCACGTTTTTTGGGTCGATCTTGTAATTCTGATAAATGTGTAAATACATACAGCCATTTGTCAAAATGAGTTTCTAGTTCTGACTCTTCTTTATCAAACTTGGGCAATTCTATGTAAACGAATTTCAGCTTTTCGTAAAAGGGTTTGCAATCTTGATCTTTCAGCTCTACGAGATGCATTATCTTTTCTTCATCTTCCCCTTCGTCATCATTGAATGTAAAATCTAATATCCCAACTGAATAAACTGGAGCTAATTTATAGTCCCACTTGTTTCGTTTTCCTTGCTCTTGAATAGGAAAAGAAGCATAAAATACACTTCGATCCTTGAAGTAATTTTGCTTGGCTTTCTGCATTTCTACGATAAAACGCTCGTCATTGTCGCCGATACAATACAAGTCAAAAATCGCTTTTCTATCTACTTCCGTCAACCCCTGCTTTTCGCCTGACGAATACGTCAAGTCTTTAATTTTTCGATCTGGCAAAATCTCATTCAAAAAATCAATCAAGATCATCTTATTCGGCTCAGTTCCAAACAGCTTCTTGAACCCAAAATCCGTCAACGGATTGATATATCGATCTTTTCTATCTTTCATTTCTACTCTCTAATTTGCGCTCTAAAATAGCAAATTCCCAGATAACATTTACTGAATCTCCTAAATACAATGTGGTGAAATCATATAACCACTGAACTGCTAAAAGCTAATAGCTCAGGGCTAACAGCTATCTTTTCGTATAAGCCTCATCATGATTCAACAACGTATTCGCCACCACCGCATAAGCCGCTGTCTCCTTCAAATCTAACGTCTCATCTCGCTCATAATCTCCTACTTCCAATAGTGCGATGGCTTCCTTCGGCTCATCCTCAAAATGAGCGATTTGCTTCTCAAATAACGTTGCTAGTAAGTCAATTTCTTGCTCACTCGGTCGCCTACCTGTGGACAATCGAAAAGCGTAATGCAATCTTTCTTCAACGTCTTCACCACCTTCCTTTTGCATCCGTTCTGCTAAGACCCGAGCCGCTTCCACAAATTGAGGATCATTCAGTAAAATCAGGGCTTGTAGTGGGGTGTTGGTGATTTCGCGCTGCACGTGGCAGACATCTCGACTAGGCGCATCGAAAGCCGTCATCACAGGATGTGGAGACGTGCGTTTGACGAAAGTGTACAAACTTCTTCGGTATAAACTATCTCCTCTCGTTTCTTTGTAGCGCATCAAAACGTGAGAGAAATTGGCTTTTTCAATCCATAATCCTTCGGGCTGATACGGACGCACACTCTCGCCACCTACTTTTTGAACCAACAAACCGCTGGCATATAGCGCGTTGTCACGGATCATTTCTGCAGGTAATCGATAAGATGCGCCTCTTGCTAAATAAGCATTCTCAGGATCGATTTGACGTTGTTGTTTGGTCGTTTTGGAGGATTGCTGATAGGTGGCGGACATGACCATCGTTTTCAAAATGGCTTTGGTATCCCAACCGCTATCTTGATATTGAATAGCGAGCCAATCCAACAAATTCGGATGAGTCGGCAGCGCACCTTGCACTCCAAAATCGTGAGGTGTTTTGACAATACCCGCGCCAAATAACTGCTGCCAATAGCGATTAACGGCAACGCGAGCAGTCAGTGGATGTTCTGGTCGGAAAAGCCATTCGGACAGCCCGACTCGATTGGCAGGTAAATCTTCTGGAAATGTGCCAGCCGATTTCGGAACACCGATGCCCACTTCATGAGCTGGCTGACTATACTCGCCTCGATTGTAGAGATACATCGGGCGAGTCGTTCCCATTTCTTCCATCACCATCACTTCGGGGACGGTATTGCGGAGTGCCCAAAAGTCAGCTCGGAGGTCTTGGACTTGCTGCGCTTGCGCTTGGTAAGTAGGTGTTTCTTGCAGTTTCAGTTGTCGAATTCGGTCGGGATTATCTTCACTTAGCATATTCGCCAATCGCGCTACTTCTTCTGGAATGAGTGCGCGATCATACAATTTCACGTCATCGAGGAGACCTAAATAAACACGGTTGTCACCGATGAATCTATCCTTTCCGCGACCCACCAAAACTGGTCGGTTGTGGTGCGGCAAATACAAATGATTGGTGGCGGGATAAATAGTTTTGTACAAACGGTCGTAAGGCGAAAAGGTCTGTTGTTTTTTGCCGTTGATATAAAGCTGAACGCCGTCGGCAGTGGCAGAACCGTCGTAAGTAAAGAAAATGTGCGTCCATTCGTTGATCTTGACGGAATCTTCGCTGATGACGTGTAAGTAGTTGTGCGGCAAGCAGTTAATCAAACGAAAGGACAACCGATTCAAGGTGTCTAAGTAAAAATCCCAACCACGCCAAGCTTCATTTTTGTCACCTGCGTTGCTGATAACGGCTTGCGTTTTGCCGTTTTTGGGTTTGTGTGTATTGACCCACGCGCCTCCAGATTGAGGTTCGTAAGCATCGAATCTGCCGACTTCTTCGATGATGACTTCGTCGTAGTTAGCAGTCAATTCTATCGCATTCCCGAATTTTCCTTCTGTGATGATGGGTTCGGTTTGGGCGTAAACAGTCATGTCATTATCTAGGACATAACTGTCTTTTCGCCGCTTTTTGGGATCGCGTTTTGCGGTCTCGAAGGAAAGATGAGCGGTTTGTCCTTTTGGCTCGTAGTTTTCAGGTAGTTCTGTGATGAATTTTTTAGTAGCGAGAAGTTCTTTTTCAGTCAATTTGAGTTGTTGCTCTTCGGCTTCGATTTGTGCTTCCAGAGCTTCTAATTTTGCCGTCGTCGCACTATCGGGTAGCATCAACATTGGACCAAAATTACCATCGTCGCCTGTCATGCCTAGCTCTTTGACATTGTTGAAAAAAGCAGCGGTTTGGAAGTATTCTTCTTGAGAAATCGGGTCAAATTTATGATCGTGGCAGCGCGCACATTCTAGCGTCAAGCCCATGAAAGCAGTGGCTAAAGTTTCGGAGCGATCAAAGACATATTCCAGTCTAAATTCTTCATCAATG
>JBCDHX010000251.1:0-3343 GCA_038749535.1 Bacteroidota bacterium | reverse complement strand
GATTGACTACATCGGACAAATTTTATTCTGTTCTGCGTTAAAATTTTTAGTCGTAGCTAGGCTATGCCGAAAAATTTTGCCTTGTCCAAAATAAAATTTGCTTCGCTTCGCCCTAATCAGCTACGACATAACAAGTCTATTTGTCTATGAGCACATTGCGATACAGCTAGACGCCAGTCTCATACGCTTCAATCGCTTCTCGCTTACTCAACAGATAGTCAATATCATCATAGCCGTTGAGCAGACATTCCTTTTTATAAGCGTTGATCTCAAAGTTCATTTGTTCTCCGGTGGCATCAATGGTAAAGGTCTGCGCTTCCAAATCGACCGTAAAAGTAGTGTTTGGATCAGCTTCAATAGCAGCGAATATCTTCTCTAAGAAAGTATCTGAAACGGTCACCGGTAGCAAGCCATTATTCAGCGCATTGTTCTTGAAAATATCTGCAAAAAAGCTACTCACGACGACTTTAAAGCCATAATCATGTACCGCCCAAGCAGCGTGCTCTCGACTCGACCCACAGCCAAAATTTTTGCCACCAACTAAAATATCGCCTTGATACAGAGGATTGTTGAGCACGAAATCATCAATCGGCTGCCCATGGCTATCAAATCGCCAATCTCTGAATAAATTTTCGCCAAAGCCTTCACGCGTCGTCGCTTTTAGGAAACGCGCCGGAATGATTTGGTCGGTATCCACATTTTCGATGGGCAATGGGACGGCTGTGCTTTTTACGGTATGGAATGGTTGAACTGCCATTTTTATTTATGAATGATGAGTGATAAATGATAAGCGATGAAAACGCCGTAAGTGTGATTCACAAATCACACCGTTTCAGGCTCAGCACGTGGATCAACAATCTTTCCTGCTACAGCGACTGCTGCTGCGGTCAGCGGACTTGCCAGTAAGGTGCGCGCGCCCGGTCCTTGTCGTCCTTCAAAATTTCGATTGGAAGTAGAAACGGCGTATTTTCCGGTAGGCACTTTGTCTTCATTCATCGCTAGGCAAGCCGAGCAGCCTGGCTGTCGCATCTTGAACCCTGCTGCTTCCAGCGTCTCGACGATGCCTTCTTCGTAGGCTTGTTGTTCTACTTGCTTCGAGCCGGGGACGATCCAAGCGGTGACATTGGGCGCCTTTTGCTTGCCTTTGACGTAGTCGGCGACTTCGCGCAAGTCTTCTATGCGTCCATTGGTACAACTACCAACGAATACATAATCTATCGGCTTCCCGATCAAAGCATCGCCTGCTGTGAAGCCCATGTAATCTAATGATTTTTTATAGCTCAACTGCTCCTGTGCATCCACTTTTTCCATCGCCGGGATGTGATTGGTGATGCCGATGCCCATACCCGGATTGGTACCATAAGTAATCATCGGCTCTATGTCGGCGGCATCGAATAGCAGTTCTTTATCGAAAACAGCGTCTTTATCTGAGTAGAGTTGCGACCACTTTTCAATTGCGGCATCCCAATCTTCCCCTTCTGGAGCATATTCTCGTCCTTTTAGATAAGCAAATGTCGTTTCGTCTGGCGCAATCAATCCACCACGCGCACCCATTTCAATACTCATATTGCAGACGGTCATTCTGCCTTCCATACTCATGTTTCGGAAAACATTTCCGGCATATTCCACAAAATAACCCGTCGCGCCACTTGCTGAGATCTGGCTAATGATATATAGAATGACATCTTTTGCGCGGACACCTTTCTGCAATTCGCCTTCTACACGGATGCGCATTCGTTTGGGTTTGGGTTGTAAAATGCATTGGGTCGCAAAGACCATTTCCACCTCGCTCGTCCCGATACCAAATGCCACACTCCCGAATGCCCCATGCGTAGAGGTATGACTATCGCCACACACAATGGTCATGCCCGGCTGCGTCAGTCCCAGCTGTGGTCCGATGACGTGGACGATACCTTGATAAGGATGATTCAGGCCGTATAATTCGATGCCGTGCTTTTCGCAGTTGATAGTGAGTTGATTGACTTGATCGCGGGAAAGATCATCACTAATCGGTAAGTGTTGATTGATTGTTGGTACGTTATGGTCGGCAGTGGCTACCGTGTTTTGAGGTCGAAATACACTCAGTCCTCTTTTTGCCAATCCATTAAAAGCTTGTGGAGAAGTCACTTCGTGAATGAAATGCTTGTCGATGTATAAAACAGTAGGTCCATCAGGTATCTCAGACACGGTATGTGCCGCCCAGATTTTGTCGAATAGTGTTTGTCCTGCCACGTTGTTGTTTTTTACTTGAGCATACGAAAGTACATACTTTACGTGGACTACGAAAGTGAGGAAATGAGGGTTTTACAATGGCAAAAGTGAAGATGTTGATAGACTACACCTTCTCAAACTGAAATCCCGGCATCTGTATCCCTTGTAGCATCCACTCACCATCTTCAAAAAACAACTGACTGATGCCTCCGTCTTCAAAAGATACCGTTTCGCCGTTGGGACGTTTGCCTTCCCAAGCAATGCCAAAAAAGAAATACATGAATCCATTGTGGAACTGCATATCCAGTTTTTTGAAAGCGACGGGTGTCAGTTCATCAAACTGTGCACGAAAATGATGAATACACTCCAATACCTCTTCTTTCGTCATTTGATCTTTACTGCCTCTACACGTCTCACTCAACCACTCATACTCGAACGGTTTATCTAATGTCAGCAACTTTCCTAAAAACTCTTCGACATGATCTTCGATAAAGGAAGGTCCATCATGCCGAAACTCATCATAGATAAAGCCATAAATCATGCCGGGGATACGGACATTCATCATCTGATGCTCGAATAAGTCTGTCGTCAAAAAATTGTAGTAACCAATGGGTGTTAAATGATCCGGACGATCAATAGTGACCCCTTTTTCTTCCAACAACTTTAAAATACGCTCGATCTCCGTTTCAAAATCTTCTACTTCTCCCTTGTTTGGAGCATTTGGTGACCCGATAAACTCATGTACAGAAATGGTATCTCCTTTGGCATACTGTTCCTCAAATTTGGTGACATTATCCAAAAACGTTTTTTCCATATCAGGCGGCAAATCATCAGCTACAAAAAACTCTTCTGCGCCATGATTGATCTCTAGATTGATCTCTAGATTGATCTTTTGAATTTCGTTTTCGAGGCGAAGCTGCTCGTCGTTGGTGGGTTTGTTTTTGTCTGGCATGTGGTTGGTTTCTATTTTTTGAAATGGGAAGTTAGCTATTCTACTCTACCCGACGGAAAACTGAAAAAGGGATAAAACCCTCAATTCAAAAGTCTTCCACATAGGAAGTAACAGTTTTGTTTTAGGTTTCTTCAAGGCTTTTCGAATCAAATTGAGTCCTCGACGAAAGACGCTATACTG
>JBCDHX010000250.1:0-3380 GCA_038749535.1 Bacteroidota bacterium | reverse complement strand
CAAAGCAGCCAAAGCAATCTTTGACTTTTGTTTGCTACTGAATGTCCTCCTTTTTTTACTCATTTTTACCGTAATTTTTTGACCCTAAAATTACGCTCTTATCACCTTATTCACCTGTTCAGATTTCGGGGAGTACTTCAAACAGCTAGTGAGCTAAACAACAGCCACTTCGAGCTAGAGCGCAGCGAGGATGCGAAAGCTTTCAAGCCAATTGCCACCATCAAAGGTCAAGGCACGACGCTTGAAACAAGCGAGTACACTTTTGCAGACGAAGAAGTCATCGGTGATGTCGTTTACTACTACCGCCTCAAGCAAGTAGATATTGACGGTACAGTTGATTACTCAGACATCCGCTCTGCGAAGCTGAATAAAGGCGGAAAAGAGTGGAACATCTATCCAAACCCAATAGGAAAAGAGCAAAATCTTCAAATAGAGTTTTATGGCGAAGCCGCTCGTACAGACTTCTTTGTACTAGATGCACTAGGTCGCCGAGTCCTACAAGTAACACAAGATATAACTAGTAAAGGCTGGCAGCAAGTCAGTATTGATATATCGAGCTTACCTGTAGGTACTTATTTATTATTTGATGAGCAAGGCAACTCTAAACAATTCATCAAGATCGAGGAGTAGAGATTAACGTATCGTACAAATAGAAAAAAGCCCGTCTGCTAGATTTGCAGATGGGCTTTTTCTATTCAGTTAATGCTATATTTAACAAGAAGTGTTACCATAGAGATAAAAACAAGCCGTAATTACAATCCTTGCTATTAATTTTCTTTATTTCGCATTTCTTCACACTAGTCCAGCTAAATTAGCTACTTTAAAGAGATCACTCCACTATACAGCGCTGACAAGTTACTTTTCATATTAATTATTACACGAATTACATTACACATGCCTTTACAATTACTTATAAGGACGTACAAATCTGTATGTCTTCTTCTCCTATGTGCCTGCTTATCCTCTTTTTCAAAGAAAAAAGCAGACCGACCTCTTGACTCCTCTAGTCCATTTACGATAACTGGAACAGTTTGGCAAGACAGAAACAACAACGGCTTGAATGAGCCTGAGCGACAAGAGTTTCCTATCGAAAACGTATTAGTAGAATTGATAGATTTGACCAATACCGTCATTGATAGTGACAATACGGATGCGAGCGGTACTTTTTCTTTGACAGCACCTACGGGTGACTATCGAGTTCGGATCAACAGTTCTAACTTTGGTACATCAAGCAGTAGTGCACTCAGAAATCGAGATATTAGCACAAGAAATAGAGGATTTAAAAGCAGCACGTACCAGATGATGCCCGATCCGACAGGAGCAAACACACCTGATCCTGATGCTGATATGACAGATAATGATGATAATGGCATAGACGAACTCAATCCGAATGCCAACGGTGTCGTTTCTCAAGTATTTACACTTTCAGCAGATCGTGATGATATTGATTTTGGTTTCTTCCCAATGAGTACTTTCAATGTCATACCTGATTGTAAACTGCCAGGACAGACAATAGATACTTTAATTTTTTCTACTGCTAATGAGCTAGGTTATCCACTGGACGTCAATGGAGTAGTAGCTACCAATGGTGGTACGATCATTCAAGGTAGAACTGGAAGTCTCATCACCATGCCTTTTCCAGTACCAGGTTTTGCACTTTCGCCTCAGCGACCTGATTATGCACCTACATTTCAGGGTTATCGCCCTTGGCGACCCAACTATTTTACCTCAGTAGAGAGCTATTATATTGAGGTCAACTCTGGAGGTGTAGCTGAGCTAGATTTTGGAACTTACTTCAATCCTTACGGCAATAGTGGAAACGGACGAACAGAAGATCCCAATAGACGGTCTCCAAATACGACTCAAATCTGTTCCAATCACATTTATTTCGATTCCATCAGTTTCGTAGATGCTGCCAATCAAGTAATCGATCCTATGGACATAGATGTCCCTTCTGGATTTACAGTCACTATTGATAGAGATTTTAATGGAGGAGGTGGACCGCTTGTTACTTGTACATGGGACAATACGGCTAAAACATTTACCTGTGACATTGATGCAACTACCAATCCAAACAGTTATATCCCAAATGCGAACAATGCACAAGATGGCATGTGGGTACCATTGAGATCAGGGTATACAGTTACCTTCAATGGATTGCCTGCTAATTATACGGTTACAGCAGGAGGTGGTTCACAAACATTCGAGCCTGTACTCATTAGACCTGATGGCTCAAATGAAGGAGACGATTATGGCATTCATGGATATTATCGTGAATTTGGAACGGTAAATGGTGACCCGAATTTTGGTCAATTTGAAGCGTCAGGAAAGTATATGCTCCATCCTTTTCAAATAATGGTCGCTCCGGGTCCTTGTGAGTCAGTTTTACTAGGAACATTGACCTGCGAAGACGATGCGATCAACACTTCTACACTTTCTGACTACACCAGAACCTGTACATCAGGCAACCCAAAAGTGGCTGCATTTTGGACAGGCGGTGCTTTTCGAGATATTATTCCGCAAACAGCTACTTGTAGCTTCAACGATCAGGAAAGATGGAAAACAGTAGGCACAGGTACATTCGAAGAATATGCGAATGGAACGGCACTTATTAAAATGACGCTAGAACAAACCTGTGATGCGGCTAAGCAAATGGAATTGGTCATTACACTAAGCGGTCGCACATTTAGTACACCAACTTCACCTTCAGGTAGTCCAGCATTTGGTGCATCTACCAACTGTGTAAGCAGCGGTAGCACGCCGACTACAGATTGGTATTACTATACAGAAGCAAGTGGTTTGTTGACGGGTATTATGGATTTGGAAGGCTTGCAAATTGAATTGGTTCAAAAAGGACCTGCTCTGCAAGTCGGGACAGGTGCGAATCAGTTTAACCAAAATGGATTTGGCTTATCTAAATGGTTTGATCCTGAAATATTAAGTCAACCCAACTCAGGACCAAATGTCAGATCGACTAATTTATATGACATCAATGCAGATGTTGATCAAAGCATACTTAGCGAAGAACCTATAACCAGCTGCTTTGATATTTGTAATGGAGGTGATGTCACGATTACCGCTACGCCACAAACAGGAACTGCGCCCTACACTTATCTTGGAGCACAGGAGAAATGACGCAGTCCATCACTGTCTCTACGGCTGATGACTATTCTGTAACCATCACTGATGCTGACGGTTGCGAAGTCACCCTAATGACAACTGTGAACGTATCCGACTGTGGCGCGATCGGCAACTACGTATGGCTAGACGAAAACAGCGATGGTGCCCAAGATGTAGGCGAGTCGGGCATTCCAAACGTTCAAGTCGATTTGAAAGACATAAACGGCAATGTGATTGCTACGACCTATACTGACCAAAAT
>JBCDHX010000249.1:0-3425 GCA_038749535.1 Bacteroidota bacterium | reverse complement strand
GCAAAAATGGTTTTGCTTACCATAGTGAGTACTACCATTTTTCTTCGTCTTATTACTCTTACAGTGTGGACATTCTTCTCGCATTTCATATTATAAGCATTTTTCCTCACTTTAGCATTACATCTGATGCTCTACCCTAAAATCTACTGTCTCATCTCTAACAAAGCCACACTCTCAATATGAGACGTATGCGGAAACATATCGACTGGGCGTAGCTTGAGCACATTATACTTTTCGGAAAGCAACTGCAAATCACGTGCTTGTGTCGCCGGATTGCAACTGACGTAAACGATCTTCGGCGCTTCCAATTGCAACAAAACTTGAACCACTTTTGGATGCATGCCAGCGCGTGGTGGATCAGTGATCAGAATATCTGGTTTTTTGTGAGCGGCGATGAAGGTCTCATCCAATACATCTTTGACATCACCTGCATAGAAAAGGGTATTGATATTTTCATTGAGTCGAGCATTTAGTTTAGCATCTTCAATGGCGGGCGCAACTTCCTCTATACCAACGACTTGTCCACAATATTGAGCGACATACAAAGCGATGCTACCGATGCCTGTATACAAATCATAGACGTTTTCGTGACCTTGAAAATCAGCAAATTCGACGACCGTGTCGTATAGTCGTTGTGCTTGTAGGGTATTCGTCTGGAAGAAAGATTTTGGTCCTATCTGAAAGCGCACTTCGCTTAGCTTATCTTCGATTTGTGGTTTGCCATGGTACAACACCATCTCCAAATCCAGCAAAAAGTCATTCACCTTTGGGTTGATGCAGTAGTATAGACTTGTCACCATCGGGAAAGCTTGGATGATGGCATCTAATAGTGGCTGATACAGCTCTGGTTCGTCTTTTTTGATTGCCAAAATCAGCATCACATCGCCCGTGCTGCTCGTCCGCACGACCATGTTACGCAAAAAGCCTTCGTGCTGTCGAGCATCGTAGAAATCGAGGTCGTTTTCTATGGCGTAGGCTCGGATGAAATTACGAATCGCGTTGCTCGGATCGGGCTGCAAGTAGCATTGCTGGATGTCGATGATTTTATCGAATGCACCAGCTTTGTGGAAGCCCAATACATTTTCTTCATTAGAGACACCAGCAGCAATTTCTTCGGCAGTCAACCAGCGTTTACTAGAAAAAGAAAATTCCAATTTATTGCGATAGTAAGTCGTCTGGATAGCTGGTAAAATCGGTTGTAAATCGGCTACTGCTACCTTCCCGATGCGTTGAATGGCGTTGCGGACAACTTCTTCTTTATGTCTGAGTTGCGCTTCATAAGTGATATGTTGCCATTTGCAACCACCACACAGCTCAAAATGTGCACAGAAGGGGGTGACGCGATCTATGGAATATTGATGAAAGTGAGTCGGATAGCCGAAGAAAACGCCTTTCCTCTTTCGATTGGTTTGCACATCGACTACATCGCCGGGCGCGACATCTTCCACAAACACCACACGTCCGTCTTCTGCTTTACCTACCGCTCGTCCTTTGTCTGCAATACCGCTGATCTCTACCTGCTCCAGCTGAATATGTCGCCTACGCTTTCTACCCATAAACTCCTATTGAAAATTTGAGGGGCAAAAGTACTGATTCTTAGCTAAGTGATGAGTAGTGAAAGGTGGGAAAGTGAAAGCGGTGCATTATTCCTCCAAATACGGCACTCCACTCTCTAGCAAACAATCAACCACCACCAGCCGAATATCTTGCCGTCGGTCGCCATCATTCGGTTTTTCGATATTGACAATATCAGGATGGTCGCTTTTCAAAAAACCTAGCCCCGTCTCCAGTCCCAACAATAAAAAGTCTGGCAAAACGACGCTGTAAGTTTTCTCTGCGACTATTCTTTCATTATGGATTAGCAATTCATTAGCAGCATCGACAGTTACATTATCCATTGCTAGATAGCCCCCTTCTCCCACATTTTTGAGTCCTGCTCGAATGACTTTTTCCAGTAAACGACCTTTCATCTCCACCATCTGAATGCCGCCACCAAAAGGTAATAATCGAATGATGTCATATTCTGACAATTGATCCTGTAAAACATCATCCACCCGAATGGACCCAGTGTTGATTAAAGCCAAATCTGCCGATGGATAAGCATTTTCCATTGCTTTGACGATCATGTGAGAAGCGGTGCTCGGTCGATGGCGGACAACTTGTTCTGTGGCGTCAATTTTCTTTGGCAATTGTGCAACTATACGTTTCGTATCCATCCCTTTTGCTGCAAAAATATCATCCGCTATACTCGTCCACTTACTCACTACAGCTTGTGTTTCCGCTTCCAGTGCCACCGTTTCATCCAGCATTTTTAACTCTGATTCAATCTTAATTTTTCCTTTATCGAAATGAATGCGATGAATATAGGCACTCTTGGCATTGGCATCTGCTTTGGTAACAAACGCCTTTCCGACAGGCACTTTCATATTGTGGTGTTCATGACCGCCCATAAGTAAAGGGATTTCTGGTAGTAGTTTGGCGAGCTGTTTATCTTCTTCCAAACTCAAGTGTGTCAATCCGATGACAAGATCAACTTGCGGCGCGACGAGCTCATACAACCGTTTGGCTTCCGAAAATGCATCTTCGTAGTGAACGTAGTCTTTAGGATTGGAGGCTATGGTCGCACTGATGAAACCAACTTTAACCCGCGTACCATCTGTATCCGTAAAGGTTTGTATCCAATATTCAGGTACGTCCTGTCCATTGACTTGAAAAGCAGTGCGTCCGTTTTCTTTTTGTTGGACAACATTGCTGCCGATCCACGTAAACTCACTTTCATCCAGTCGAGCTTGCAGTCTAGACTCAGAAATATCAAACTCATGATTTCCGAAAGTGACCAGATCAATCCCTGTCGCATTCATCGCATCGACCATTTGCGCACCGGCTATTCGGTTGCCGTCTTTTTTGAGTGTGCCTATGACAGAGGGACTCAGAAAATCACCCGCCAGTACAGTTATGGTATTTGAATTTTCTGCTAGTAGCTCTTTTCTGACTTGTGCCACTCTTGCCATACCACCGACTCTCCCATTTGATAAAGGTGCAATTTCGTAGACATCGTTGACTTGTAGAATTTGGAAGGTGAGTTGTCCGTCGTCTGTTGGGGTGAGCGGACGATAGCTTTGGCAGGCGGCTAAAAGCGTAAGGCTCAGAAGGAGGAAAAGTGAGTTTTTCATTGTTTTTTGTTTTGTCATATGCGATAAACGTCCTCTAATCATTTTCATTTTAAAAAAAGACTGAAACCTGCTAGATCAAGTACAAAGTGATTGCCTCACTGATTCTCTATACTTAGATTAGCTTCTGGATGCTTAGAGCTTGTTGGGGAATTTTGCGAACTGATTTTCAATGATTTATGGTTCTGACTAAGGATTCAAAATCGAGTTTAGCGAGCTAAGTGAGATTTTTAAGCCGACGGCAGGTTCAAAAAG
>JBCDHX010000248.1:0-3689 GCA_038749535.1 Bacteroidota bacterium | reverse complement strand
TTTTACTCCTGTTACACTCAGTAAGGGTATATCCAAAAGCGTCTCGTATAACTTTTTTGATTCCATCTTGTAAAAGTAATACTTTGTCTATTTTTTGCCTATTTGAAGTCCCTCCACAACATTCTCCCTTGAGCCAAAATAATGAAAAACATCATACAATCGCTCATCCAAAAACCACGCGTCGTCGATATCCTCGTTGGCTTGATCGTAGTTGTCGGAATAGCGACATTGGCGAGTATGCGAACCAACTTCCTACCGCCAGAACCCATCAACTTCGTTGGTATCAATGTCGTTTATCCTGGCGCTTCGCCTCAAGAAGTGGAAGAAGAAGTCGTCGATAAAATCGAGGATAATCTAGATGGTCTGAAAGGAATTGATCGCGTGACTTCTACCGCAGAAGAGAGTTTTGCAAACATCCGAGTGGAGCTACTCGAAGATGCAGACCCAAATGAAGTCCTCCAAGATGTCACCAACGCCATCGACAAGATCACAACTTTTCCTGCGGGTGTCGAAACGCCCGTGGCATTCAAAGAAGAGATTTTGAACTATACGATGACCGTCGGTATTGTGGGCGAGACGAGTTTGAGTACGCTCAAAGATCACGCCAAGCACTTCAAAGATGAACTGACTTTTTCACCGAAATTGTCGCAAGTCTTTTTGAGCGGTTATCCGGATGAAGAGATTGAAATTCGGTTGAGAGAGAATGATCTGAGGGCTTACAATTTGACTTTTGATGAAGTAGCGCGTGCCGTGCAAACCACGAATATTAAGGCTTCGGGCGGTAAAATCAAGACGGACGAGCAGAATATTTTGATTCGTTTAGACAGTCGAGCCTACTACGCCAATGGACTGATGAATACGGTTGTCAAGGCAACGCCTGACGGAAAAATGGTAAGATTGAGAGATGTAGCAAACGTCAAAAATCAGTTTGAAGATGAGCCAGACCGATCCTTCGTCAATGGCGAACCTGCGGTCATTATGAAAATATTTAGCCGAAGTGAAGAAGACATCCTGGGCAATGCAGAGTTTGTCAATGCAGCTATCGAAGACTTCAATGACCAAAACGAAATCGTACAAGCCGTCGTCATCGAAGATAAATCCATTTCTCTCAATGACGCCATTGGGACGCTGCGCGACAATGCTTGGCAAGGAATTCTATTGGTCTTTGTGGTGCTAGGTTTGTTCTTGCATCCAAGAGTTGCTTTTTGGGTAGCTTTCAAAATACCCGTGGCACTTTTGGGGATGTTCATTTTATCCAATTTCTATGATTTGACGATCAATCAAGTCTCGCTCTTTGGATTGATTATCGTACTTGGTGTCATCGTTGATGATGGTGTGGTGGTCGCAGAAAATATCTATCAGCGTTTTCAGGAAGGTATGAGTCCACTCAAAGCCGCTGTAGAAGGAACAATTGAGGTCTTTCCAGCCATTCTATCCTCTTTAGCGACGACAGCGGTTGCCTTTTCCCTTTTCTTCTTTTTGGATGGGCAGTTGGGCGATTACTTCTCCGACATTTCCTTCGTCGTTTGTGCGACGCTCTTTGTGGCCTTGCTCGAAAGTATGCTCATTTTACCAGTTCATATTGCAAGATCGAAAGCATTAGATAAAGATGCGAAAGAGTGGAAACTGACCAAATGGACGAATAATTCTTTGCTCGTTTTCAGAGATAAAGTGTATAAAAGGACAATTGATTTTGGCTTGAAAATACCGATTTTGGGAATTTTAGCAGTCATCGGTTTTATGGTCGTCACTGTGATGGCAGTCGGTTCAGGCACGATCAAAAGTACTTTCTTCCCGACCATCGATCAAGATGTCATCACGGCTCAGTTGGAATTACCATTGGGAACGGATGAACGAATCACCAATGAGCGATTGGCGATGATGGAAGAAAAGGTGTGGGAAGTGAATGGATATTTCACCGAACAGAGATCTGATGGCAAGCAAGTCGTCAACTATGTCGAGCGCGTCATCGGACCGAGCAGCAATGAAGGCTACCTCAATATCTATATGCTGGAAGGCGATAAGAGAGGGATTTTGTCTTTTGAAATTGCTGATAAGATCCGCGAAGAAGTAGGACCGATTCCAGAAGCACGGAACCTATCTTATGGTAGTGTCGCTGTCTTCGGAAAGCCAGTTTCTATTGCTTTGGTTGGCAACAATATGGAAGAACTCAGAGCCGCCAAAAAAATGGTACGCGACCATTTGGAGGCTAGCGACAAGTTGAAAGATGTAACGGATACCGACAAACTCGGAATGCCAGAATTTGAGATGGAACTATCACCTAAAGCTAAGTTTTTGGGGCTATCCGAAGCGATTGTTTTTGACCAAGTGAGAAAAGGATTTTTTGGATTGGAGGCGCAAAGTCTTCAAAGAGGCGATGAGGAAGTGAAAGTATGGTTGCGTTATGATGAGGCGGATCGCAAAAGCTTGGAAGACTTGAAACAAGTGCGTTTGCAATTGCCGAATGGCAGCAGCTACCCGATTGAAGAACTCGCCACTTTCGAGCCAAAGGAGAATGTAACTGTCCTCAATCATCAAAGCGGCATGCGCGAAATCAGAGTGGAAGCTGATGTGGCAAATTTATTGGTTTCTGTCCCAAGTGTTTTGGCAGATGCAGAAAGTACGGTATTGGCAGAAGTACAAAATCAATTTCCTAACATTAAGTACACGCTTGAAGGAGAAGCACGCTTGTCGGCGAAAACACAAAATTCCAGTCAGACACCAAGTATGCTCGTTTTGATCGTCATCATCGGTATTTTGATGCTCAACTATCGCTCCATCAGCAAGACACTCGCCATTTTATTGGTGTTGCCGTTTGCTTTTGTAGGCATTGCTTGGGGCTCATTCATTCATGGGATTCCAGTGAGTATTTTCTCCATTTTAGGAATGATCGCACTTTGGGGAATTTTAATCAACAACAGTCTCGTTCTCATTTCAACTTATGATGATTTGTTGAAAGAAGGCTTATCGGTAGGCGAAGCGTTGCGAAAGGCAGCCGTTTCTCGCTTCCGCCCGATTGTTTTGACGACGATCACGACCGTTTTGGGGTTGGCACCGCTGTTATTGAATAACTCCATCAGTGCTCAATTTCTAAAACCCACTGCCATCGCCATCGCTTATGGTTTAATCTTTGGTATGGTGCTGACACTAATTTTTTTACCGTCTGTCCTGCTCAGTTTCGCTCAGATCAAGTATGCGTTTAACCGCTATGTCCGTCGTGTGAAAGATGTGAGTGCAGCAGATTTGGATATTGTGCTGCGAGAGAAGCGTAGTGAGTTGACGTAGAAAGGATATTAGATTTTAGACATTAGATGATAGACGACTTCATTAGTTACTTGACTTCGCTTTTTTTGATTGTAGCAATCAGTAAGCAGTGTGGATTCGACCTATTTCTTTTAGTGGAAAAAGTATTCAAAATCCGTTAAAAACAGACCACTGCATGAGCCAAATCAATATGAAGATTAGAGAAGAGAAATTTGTAACTGCTAATCTTCGATTTGAAAATCAGACTTCAGGGCGAGTTTTGGGATGTTTAGGATTTTGGATGCTTTTGGAGCGTTAAAAAAGAAATCCAGTCTTGATCTTTTTGGTACTTTTTGTATCAAGACAAAAAGTACAATGTAGTTTATAATAAATTGATAATCAGATATATAAAACTGATTTTATAAAAACTGAAATATGAAATTCAT
>JBCDHX010000247.1:0-3755 GCA_038749535.1 Bacteroidota bacterium | reverse complement strand
TTGCGCTATGATGAAATTGTCAATTGAATTGTTGACGCGCATATTTTTATCTTCTATCTCAGGAATTTCGGGCAAAGTCGGCGCTTCAAACGCCCAATGTTCCTTCCATTCTGCACCTTGCTCTATCCATTTGATGAGGTAGGCTTTTTCTTCATCGGTTAAGCTCAAATTGGACTCTGGAGTTGGCATCACGATTTCAGGGTCGTCGTGAAGTATGCGGTTGACGAGTTCACTTTTCCAAGGCTTCCCTTTTCTGATGGCAACTTTTCCACTTTCTAGTTTAGCGAAGGCTGCTTCTTGCAAATCAAGACGCAAACCTGCTTTTCGAGACACTTCGTCAGGTCCATGGCAAGAGTAGCAGCGGTCGGAGAGAATCGGCTGGATGTGGAAGTTGAAGTCGACGGTTTCGGGGAGGTCGACATAGGCGAGGACAACGGATTCGGGTAAGTCCGATTGGCAGGCGGTTAAGGCTAGTAGCATGGTCGTTCCTAATATCCAGTTCCATCTCCTCATCTTGTGCTTGTTGTTTAAAGTTTAAGTTGTTTTTCTAGTGTAATGAGCGAATTTCAGGGGTGTTTATAACCTGTTTGGGGAATTATATTTTGTGTTTCGTACTCATGTTTGAAATCACCTAAGAACATTTAAGGCATTTAAGGCATTTAAGGCATTTAAGGCATTTAAGGCATTTAAGGCATTTAAGAGATTCGTTTTTAGGATTTGAAACCCGTTTAGCAAATGGGCTGAGTTTTGTTCAGTTCAATTCGTCTTCAATCCTTGGTACTAGTTTATCTTGTATTGCTTGTGAAGCAGTCGTATCTATTTTTCCGCCTCTGAATGCTAAAATGATTTTAGCATTTTCGTCCAACAAAAAAGTAGTTGGATAACCGCTTCTTATTTTAAATGTCTGGTCAATAAGTTGAGCTCCATCTGTAATCTGTTGAAATGTCCAAGGATGCTTTTTTAAGAAGTCTGCCGTGTCTGCTTGATCGTCTCTTCCGATAGCTATGTAATTGACTTGATCTGACCCAAACTTTTCTACAATAGCATTGAATCCTGGAATCTCTGCTAAGCATGGTGCGCAGTTAATAAACCAAAAGTTGATAATACTCAATTTACCTTTCAACTGTTCTTTACTAATATTTTCATCATCCAAAGTTGTAGCTTCAAAATCAGGGATTTCAGCACCAATGAGACAACTAGTGTTATAGCCAACTACATCCGTTCCACTTTCTAGTTGTTCAGCTACTATTTCGTCACATTGCTTCAACGCATCTTCATAACTAACAATCTCATTACTTTGGCAACTAAAAATCAACATACAAACATAAATGGCAAATATGTATCTCATTATCGTGACTCATTTTGGCTTTTCTAATGATTTTCCGCTGAATCAAATCAAGTCAGTTTGCAGATTTCAAGCCTACCGCTGAACAGCTAATGGCTAAAAGCTAACGGCTCATAGCTACACAAAACGTCAACGTTTCGTATAAGCCTCATCATGATTCAACAACGTATTCGCCACCACTGCATAAGCCGCCGTTTCCTTCACATCCAATGCTTTGTCACGCTCATAATCACCCACTTCTAGCAATGCCAAGGCTTCTTTCGGGTCTTCCTCAAAATGCGTCATTTGTTTCTTGAATAAATCTTCCAAAAGCTTCACTTCTTGGTCATTCGGTCGTCGTCCTGTGGAGAGTCGGAAGGCATAAGCCATACGTTCTGCTACGTCTTCGCCACCTTCTTTTTGGACGCGCTCGGCGAGGACGCGAGAAGCTTCCACGAATTGAGGGTCGTTGAGTAGGATAAGGGCTTGTAGTGGTGTGTTGGTACTTTCCCTTTGCACGCTACAATTGTCTCTAGAAGGCGCATCGAAAGCCGTCATCATCGGGTGTGGTGAGGTGCGTTTGACAAAAGTGTAAAGACTTCTGCGGTACAAACTATCACCTCGCGTTTCTTTGTAGCGGAGGAGTTTGTGAGAGAAATTTCCTTTTTCTATCCACAGTCCTTCTGGTTGATAAGGACGTACACTTTCACCACCGATTTGGCTGACTAGCAATCCGCTGGCGTGAAGTGCATTGTCCCGGATCATTTCTGCGGTCAGGCGATAGGATGCGCCGCGTGCCAAATAGGTGTTTTCTGGGTCGATTCGGAGCTGGTCTTCAGTCGTTTTGGAGGATTGCTGATAGGTGGCGGACATGACCATCATTTTTAGGATGGCTTTGGTGTCCCAATTGCTTTGCTGATATTGAATGGCGAGCCAATCAAGTAGCTTGGGGTGAGTCGGCAATGCGCCTTGCACCCCAAAATCATGAGGTGTTTTGACAATGCCGACGCCGAACAATTGCTGCCAATATCGATTGACGGCAACGCGAGCCGTGAGCGGATGATCGGGTCGGAAGAGCCACTGAGATAGCCCGATTCTGTTTTGCGGTAAATCATCTGGAAACTCACCAACGGAAGCTGGTGTGCCGAGACCCACTTCGTAAGTGGGTTGGCTGTATTCGCCTCGATTGTAGAGATACATCGGGCGAGTGGTTGGCATTTCTTCCATCACCATGATTTCGGGAATATCGTTTCGCGTTGCCCAATAGTCGCGTCGTAATTCATTAACTTTTTTGGCTTGTTTTTGATAGGCGACGGCTTCTCTGGCTTTCATTTTTTGGACGCGATCTGGCTGATCTTTGTTGTTTTCAGGAGCATTGGCGAGACGAGCAACTTCTTCTGGAATGAGTGCTCGATCATAAACGCGAATGTCATCCATGACGCCTTTGAAAATACCATCGTCGATGCCAAAGCTGCCGTATGCTCGACCAATTCTAAGCGCACGATCTTCTGGCAAATAGGTATTCCAAGCGGCGGGATAAGTCGTTTTGTATAAGCGATCAAAAGGCGAAAAGGTCTCTAATTCTTTACCATTGACGTAGAGTTTAACGGCGTCCGCGTTGGCAGTGCCATCGTAGGTGAAAAAGATGTGCGTCCATTCGTTGATCTGGATAGAATCGTTGCTGGTGACGCGTAGATAGTTGTGTGGTAAAAGGCTAACCAATCGCAGCGACAAGCGATTCAACGTATCCAAACTAAAGTCCCAGCCGCGCCAGCCATTGTTTTTGTCGCCAGAATTACCAAGAATAAATTGAGATTTTTTTGGTTCGCGTTTGGTGGTATTTATCCAAGCACCACCTGAGTAAGTTTCGAAGGCTTCGTACAATCCAGTTTTTTCGGCAAAAAGATCATCGTATTCTCCTGTCAGTTTGACGCCTTTTCCAAACTTACCTTCTACCAATTCTGGTTCGCCTCTCGTGAGTAAATTGGCGTTGTTGTCGAAGATGTAAGACGACCAACGATCATCATTCGGATCTTTGGTCATTTTATCCAATGGAAAATGAGCCGCTAATCCTTTTGGCTCATAATCGTCGGGTAGTTCCGTGATGAATTTTTTGGTAGCTAACAATTCCCCTTCTGTCAATTGCAGTTCTTGTTCAGCAGCAGCAATCTGAGTTTCCAACTCCGCCAATTTCGCCTTCGTCACACTGTCAGGCAACATCAACATGGGACCAAAATTACCATCGTCGCCTGTCATGCCTAGCTCTTTGACATTATTGAAAAAGGCAGCCGTTTGGAAGTATTCTTCTTGAGAAATCGGGTCAAATTTATGATCGTGGCAGCGCGCACATTCTAGCGTCAAGCCCATGAAAGCAGTGGCTAAAGTTTCGGAGCGATCAAAGACATATTCCAGTCTAAATTCTTCATCAATG
>JBCDHX010000246.1:0-3765 GCA_038749535.1 Bacteroidota bacterium | reverse complement strand
TTCGGCTTTTTCTTAATCACCAGTTGTGAAAAAGATCAATTTGATTTCGATACTTCAGATCAAACAACTACGGCATCCATTATCGAAACCAATCAGGAAACGATTGTTGAAGACGATGAAGTACTAGGAGGTAACCGGATTATTGTTGTTGGTACACCTACTAAATTGGCGCAACAACTAGGTACAAATAATGTGATCGAAACAGTCGATTATCAGGCAGCTACAACAGACCAGCCTACTATGTGGGAGGATAATTTGGGTGCAACCATCAAAGGCGCAAATGCCATCCTTATCAATGCCAAAAACGAAACCAATCTCAAAAATCATCCTTACGTAAAAGCAGCCTTACAAAATGGAGTAAGCATTATCGCAGAAGGGATTGCTGCGGATGAAATGGCAGCATTGGGTGGTATAGGTGTTGAGAATGCCAAAGCAGCGATCATTCGTACCAAAGGATCGACTCAGCAGATTGATTTGACGGTCATTACTGATGACATAGAACCACTGATGCAACGAGGAGAAGGAGCCAGCATGATGACAGATGAAGGTTTGACATCCAAAGAAGTTTCGGAAGCCCAAAACTTGCATGATGCAGACTTTGAAGAGCAGTGGCAAGATCAAACAACTGAACATGAAAACGCGGTCTTGACAGTAGAAGAAGTCGCTCAGCTGGTCAATCGCGGCATCTCCTTACACCGCAAAGCTGCTGAAAAAGAAGCAGAAATGATTGAAAGCCGCAGTGGTGGATTTGACTTTTCTACTGCAGGCATTACATTCACTACGTTGAGTAAAAGTTGGACATCCAATAAACAAAGCAATGGTATTCTAATCGCCTTTGATGTACAGATGGTAGCAGCCGTTTCGCCTTATTATAAAAAATATTTGCGCATTCGCCCGACCAGCACGAGTTACTTCAAACCAGGAAGTCAGCAGTACAATTCTTGGACAGATAAAGGATACTACCAAGATGCTTGCGAAATCGGTATTGGTTATACCAGCGGAGGTTCAGGATTTGCGCTAGACCGCAAAGCACCGAATAATGCCAATGGCTCTAGTACCATCACCACCAGTACACAGTTTGGTATCAGCTCGAATATAGGTGCTTCTCTAGACGGTCCCAGTGCAGGTGTAGGTATGAACTATTCAGAGGGCACTTCGGAAACACGCACAGTCAACGACTTCAATGTTTCTGCTAGCAATACCAGTATAGGTGCGAGATTCAAGTACCATTATTCTACCGATTGGACTACACTGAGAGATTGGAGATGGACAGGTACACCGGTTTTCTCTTCTCGCCAGGCTTATGTCAAAGATGTAGCCAGCTTAACTAAAAATCAACTGACACCTTATGCCGATGTAGTGCTGACTGCTCTCGGTGCTTTCAATGGCACGAAAGAAGTAAAAGTCGATCTATATCACCGCACTAGAAGAGTCTATGTCAGCAGTCAAAGTTGGCCCAACGCAAATTGGAAATCTTCTTACTATTATGTCAGCTACGATCAGCGTTTCAATGTCAACTTTGCCATGGTCAACTATCCACACATGGCGATTGATGCAGTGACCAGTATTTCTAGCCAATATCCAGACTTCAATAAGTCAAGAGCAGTCGATGGATTTACTTCAGGAGAATCTACTGCGGCGGCTACACATTATATGCTTCATCCTTATATTGATGTGAACCTACCAAGCGCGAAATATATCTATGACATAGATATTTGGAATGCGCCAGGGTATGATGGCTATTTGAAAGACTACTATATATTCGTCTCCGATCAACCTTTTACTTCTACCGATCCGGAAGCGACTAAAAAGCAGTCAGGTGTTGATTACACGTTTGTCAGTGGACAAAGCCCAAGAGTACATAAGTGGGCATCGCGCAGAAGCGGAAAATATGTACGTATCCAAGGAGCGGGAGAGCAGTTTTTGGTCATCGGAGAAATTGCTTTGAATCCAAGACGTAGAGGACAGTAAGACATAAGAGCTTGTTGGGGAATTTTGCGAACTGATTTTCAATGATTTATGGTTCTGGCTAAGGATTCAAAACCGAGTTTAGCGAGCTAAGTGAGATTTTTAAGCCGACGGCAGGTTCAAAAAGCATTGGAAATAAGAAAGCAACGATACATTATTACTATTAATTCGGTCTCCATAAAAATTTAAAAAATTAAATTTCCCAACATGCTCTAAGATCAATATTGTTCAAATGATAAAGGCATCTTGCTCCTATAGCAGGATGCCTTTCCTTTTTGATACGAATACTCATCAATATGCCTGGCGTGGCTGAAATTGATTAATTTGTAACCCTGATTCCTAGTGAAAGGGGAGAGCATATTCGCCAGTTGCTCCGATTCTCCCAGTTTACCAATTTTTCTAAAAATCTAATAAATATCTGAAAACCAATTGATTAGCGATAAATTTAAAAAAGAATGCAAAAACAGAGGGTCACCTTTCCCGATCATGGCAATTAAAGGGAGATGATTCGCTAATGAGTCATCGAACTTGAATAAAAATTCAAAAACAAATAACAACACAGCCATGAAAAATTTGAATATCATCACCATCGTAACCCTTCTTTCGCTCTTTGTATTCTCCGCTTGCCAAAAAGACGAAGTCGCCTCTTTATCCGATGCCATTTCCGCTCAGCGCAGCATTCCTGCCGAAGGCATCCACACCATCAATGAAGATGCCAAAACAGAAGCTCCACTCAACCTTTTCGAGCAAGAAGGGGACATCGAATCTCGTGCTCAATATGCTCGACAAATCAGTTGTGGCACCGGAAAATTTTATTCCACCAATAGAGGCGCAACTAGCACTTTGAACGCACATAACTCTCCTTGTTTAGACCCCAACGGCGACAGCTTTAATGGAGAAGATAAGTTCTACATTTTCCGCGTAGATGAGCAGCCAAATGCTATCGTGACGCACCATTTTACACTAGGTGATATGACCGATGACTTGGATTTATTTCTATATACTTTGACCAATACATATCGCATCAAAGACTGCAAGGCGACGAGTATGACTATCGGTACTGACGATGAGAAGATTGAAGTGCAAGGATTGAATGCAGGCTACTACTTGTTGGTCGTCGATGGATGGATAGAGCAAGCTATTTCTGACTATTCACTAGAAGTTTATTGCAGCGCAGTCAGTGCCGATCCGCCTTCTAGCTTCATCATGGACGATGCGACAGTGATTTCGTTTGGCACGATTTACAGTGACAATACCTCTAGCGACATAGGTCAAATCTATCGCCCGACAAACACTTCTGTTTGGAAACATCACATTTGGGACATCCCTCATTTTGATACTTTCGAGAACGACCCAATCGTAGAAGAAATCGCTAGAGATGAAGCGACGGCTACCTCTTATCTCTATAACCAAGCAGCAGGTTTGTACATTCAATTGGACTTCTACAGCTCCAAACTGAACTACTTAGGCAACAATGGAGAGGTGTTACAAAGCTATGATATACTTTCTATTGAATAAGCGAAAATCAGTATCAATAAAGCTTCTTTCTTTATACAGGAGTTTGAAAGCGAGAAATAGGTTTGAAAAAGCTGTATCTCAACTTCAAACTCTCTTTTTTTTCAGGGCAAACGCATCAAATTCCTTTTTGCTCTTTGGTTTATCAAATGATTCAATTTTTCAGCGACATGAGCATGGTATTTGTCTCAAGCCGACGGGCTATTCATTTTGGCATTGCCCCAAAACGAATCAAAAGGTCTAGAAATGGCAAACTCCTCCGTCGAACCTGCCCTTTCGCCA
>JBCDHX010000245.1:0-4142 GCA_038749535.1 Bacteroidota bacterium | reverse complement strand
TGATGCGTAAGGAAAAGGTGTGGAGCAAGCGTATTCATTCTTTCAAAAAAGTCATCTTGGAGTTCAAAAGAGAGTTCCCTGATCGGTTTGACCAACATTTATAATATTTATTCACTTGACACACTTTTTTGAACATTCCCGGCTTTGCAACTGGCAAATCTCCTAAAACCATCCACTCTTCCGACTTCTCCGTCGCGTCGTCTTAATTCCTAAAGCTCCCAACAATCCACGTGTCAGTTCTCGACTCACCGTCCGACTGATTTCCCTTACTGCTCGGCTATCCATCACTTCTTCTATTGCGCTTTTCTCACGTCGACTTCTGGAGCGGGAAGTGGCTTTTTTGCCCTTCTCTTTTTGCGCTTGTAACTCCACTTGATGTTCTTCTTCGGCAGCGGCTTCTATTTTGGCGGAGAGGATTTCGTGGGCGCTTTCTCGGTCTACGTATTTTTCGTACTTTTCGTAGAGATCGGAGTCATCTATGAGCTGACGGATTTCGGTATTGGTGAGGACATCCATACGCGACTGAGGAGCGCGAAGCATGGTGTGTGCGATAGGTGTAGGGATACCTTTTTCATTCAAGACGGTGACCATGGCTTCTCCGATTCCCATTTGAGTCAGCAGCTGGTCGATGTCGTAATAGTCAGACTCAGGGAAGTTCTGAGCGGCGAGTTTGATTGCTTTTCGGTCCTTGGCAGTGAAAGCTCGGAGTGCGTGTTGTACTTTCATCCCGAGTTGCCCCAAAACATCGTCAGGAATATCAGCAGGGTTTTGAGTGACAAAGAAAATGCCGACACCTTTGGAGCGGATCAGTTTGATAATGGCTTCAATCTGGTCGAGCAAGACACCTGACGCTTCTTCAAATACCAAGTGGGCTTCATCTATGAACAGCACCAATTTTGGTTTATCCAAATCCCCAGCTTCTGGAAAAGTCGCATAGATTTCTGCTAGCAATTGAAGCATAAAAGTTGAAAATAGCTTCGGTCGGTCTTGTATGTCGGTGACCCTCAAGATAGAGACGACACCTTTTCCATCTCGTGTGCGCACCAGATCATTGACATCAAAAGAAGGCTCACCGAAGAATACATCTGCGCCTTGCTGTTCTAGTTCGAGTAGCTTTCTCGTGATCGCACCAACGGAAGCCGAAGAAATACGTCCGTACTCTTTTTGAACCTCTTCTTTGCCTTCGTTGGTGATGTACTGTAGTGTTTTTCGGAAGTCTTCGAGATCGAGAAGCGGTAGTTTGTTGTCATCGCAATATTTGAAAACGACAGCTACGATACCGCTTTGAGTGTCATTCAGATTTAGGATTTTGGAGAACAGAACAGGTCCAAATTCTGTAATCGTTGCTCTCAGTCGTAGACCTTTGTCCTCCGAAAGCGATAAAAATTCCACAGGACTACTGCCCGCCTCAAACGCGAACCCGATTTTCTCGTGTCGCTCATCTATTTTGGGATGACCGTCGCTTGGCATGGCTATTCCACTCAAGTCACCTTTGATGTCCATCAATAAGGACGGTACGCCTTCGTTGGAGAGTTGCTCAGCAATAACTTGGAGGGTTTTGGTTTTTCCAGTACCTGTCGCTCCGGCGATGAGTCCGTGACGGTTGAGGGTTTCGAGTGGTACTTTGACGAGCGTATTGGTGAGGGTTTCGCCTTCGAGCATGGCACCGCCCATGATGATACTATCGCCTTCAAAGTTATATTTTTCGTTGATGAGGGTTTGAAAGTTGGACTGCTGATCGGTCATTTGTTTTTGCGTTTTGGCTCAAATGTACTAGAAAAGAGAAAAGCATAGAAATGATTGCCCTATTTCTATGCTTTTTAGTTGCTCGATATTACTAAAAACTAGGTCGTCGTGGGAAACGACAACCTAGTACGAGACTACGGTATCGCTACCTCTTTCTCTTTTTTCACGCGCTTGCGTCCCTTTGTTTTACTCGCTTTCAGCATCGCGTTAAAGACGTTGGTCATACCACCGCTCACACTCAACTCTTCAAATTCGACTAACTCGCCACTGCCCGGCTGCTTTACTTTTCCGTCCGGCTTCATAGAAGAAGACATTAAAATATCTTTCACCTGCTCCGCCGTCAATGCTGGAAAATAGGAACGCAACATCGCCGCTGCTCCTGAAACAACAGGCGCAGAGAAGCTTGTTCCGTTTATGCTGCGGTATTTGTCATCTGGTATCGGAAGATACATATCTACACCTGGCGCAAAGATATCGACATACTCTTTGCTGTAGTTAGAAAAAGTAGCTACGGTCTCTGTATCCGGCTGCCAAGATAGTGCGCCCACTTCTATCCAATTGCTTGGACTTTGCTTACCGAATAAAGGTTTCTTTTCATAAGTGTCATTCGGGAAATTATTGGTCAGGTTGTTTTCTTTGCCATCGTTTCCTGCCGCATGGACTAGCAATACGTCTTTCTTAGCGGCATATTTGATGGCTTTATCGACTGCTTTTTTGTCCCAAGAGTAGCCTTTTCCGAAACTCATATTGATGATGCTCGCTCCGTTGTCCACCGCATATCTGATCGCATTGGCAACATCTTTATCGCGCTCATCGCCATCCGGCACACAGCGGACTGCCATGATGCGGACATTGTTGGCGACGCCATTGACACCTACATCATTGTTACGGACAGCAGCGACCGCACCTGCTACAGCAGTTCCATGCATGGCATCCGGCCCTTCTACATCTTTGTTACCATAGTCGCGGTCATTGGGATCACTATAATCATCACCGATGATGTCGCGGGGATCGAAATCTATATTATAGCGGTAATTATATGCACCATTGTAGTACTCATATTCGCCTTCTATCTGAGATGCTAGTTCCTCGAATTCCATCCCTTGTCCCATATAGGTCAGCAGAATTTGTTTGACTTTCACTAGCGTCGGATCGTCTGTTTCATAAGCCTCTACCATCTCGACGGTGATGTCTTCTTTTCCGTCAAATTCAGCTCTGAAGGTTTGTAATCCATCGTAAAAAGGTTTGATTCGATTCGCGTCGGCATAGTTTTCGCGATTGGTTTCTACTGCCTCTTTGGTTTCCAAATACAGCTCATATTCTGCTTGATCTTTGCTGCTGATAGACTCCGCTTCTTTGCCTTCATACTTAGGTTTTAGTTTGCGATAAATCCGGGTGACTTCTAGGTTGTCGTATTGTACATTTCTGCCGTCCTTGCCGCCTAGAAAGTTCCAGCCATATACATCGTCGATATACCCGTTGTTATCATCGTCTATGCCGTTGTTTGGAATTTCGTCAGCATTGACCCACATCACGTCTTTGAGATCCTCATGATCGGGATCGACACCAGAGTCCAAAATAGCCACAATAACCGTACGTCCCTCTCGCCCTTCGATCAGTCTCTCGTACATCCGTTCTGTACTCAGTCCGGGTACACCATCGGCTTCGTAATCTAAATTGTACCAGTTTTCAGGTTGCGCCCATGCTAGTTGAGTCGATAAGCCGATCATCAATGCTATCCATAAGCTTTGAGATAATTTCTTCATTCTATCTTTTATAATTTGAAAATTTGAGAATTAGTCTGAGTATAGCAATGTCTTTATCTGCAAAAAAGGTATTTGCTCCATCGATTGTTTTATCAAAACGCAAAAGTAGCTCAAAAATGAGATGTCTACCGCTTTAAAATTGTCTATTGCTGAACGAATCCTTGGGAAATGGCTGAAGAATGAACACTTAATGACTGCTTTTGTATAACGTATACTATTATTCTCTAACCGATGAGGCCAACTCAAACATTGAGTCACACGCTTTGTCAACTAAATTTTCCAATATTATGGCAGTTGTAAAAGTAATCGAAGTCCTATCCGAATCTCCTGAAAGCTGGGAAGACGCAACAAAGAAAGGAATCGAAAAAGCAAGCGAATCTATCAAAAACATTCGTTCTGCTTACATCAATGAACAAAGCGTAACCGTAAGCGACGGTGGTGTACAGCACTTTCGTGTCAATTTGAAGATTTCGTTTCAAGTTGATTAATTTGAATCACTCTAGGTGACAAAACATTTAGAAAAGGGAAGAAGCGAAAAAAAGTGCTTAATGTTGTATGAAACCAAGCATTAAGCACCAATGATATACGTAGTAATAAAGATAGGTAAAATATTGACCTGTCAGTTGGGCG
>JBCDHX010000244.1:0-4263 GCA_038749535.1 Bacteroidota bacterium | reverse complement strand
TTTTTACTCCTGTTACACTCAGTAAGGGTATATCCAAAAGCGTCTCGTATAACTTTTTTGATTCCATCTTGTAAAAGTAATACTTTGTCTATTTTTTGCCTATTTGAAGTCCCTCCACAACATTCTCCCTTGAGCCAAAAATTTCATGCTCCTACTGAAAGTCATCCAACTCATCTATGGTCTGAAAGTCGAATAGATTGAGGTGTGGATGTTGGGAGGCGTCCCATTTTTCTAGAAGTTGTTGGGTAACGGTGGGTGGTGCTTGGCAGCCTATAAACAAGAAGAGAAAAAGACAGTAGTAGAGCGATTTCATCTGTAACGTTTTGGTATTAGATGCTTTGTACTCTATTTTTGGTGGTAAAAGCTCTCTCAAAAAGGTGACCCAAACTCCGCCTCATTCTCCACAAACGCCTCATCCGATAACATCTTCAAAAAGTTGATGAGGTCTTCTTTGTCTTGCTCGGTCAAAGTAAACGGACGAATGTTAGCATCCAGATTATTAGCAAAATGACCACCTGAGCTGTAATGCTCCAGCACTTCTTCCAACGTCTCGAAACGTCCATCGTGCATATAAGGCGCAGTAAACTCAATGTTGCGGAGGGTAGGGACGCGGAACTTACCGTTGTCAGGACGGCGACCAGTGACTTTCCCTCGACCTAAGTCCTTGAAGTCATTGAGCGTTTTTACACTATCGATACCGTTATTGACGTACCGATTGTCAGTGAACAACGGACCTCCATGGCAATGAGAGCAACCTGGGTGTTCATCTTCTTGAGATAGCTCAAAAAAGAACAATCGAATGCCACGCTCTTCCGAATCTGTGGGGAAGCCTGCGTCTAGATCATTAGCATTGACAATGCGGTCGTAGCGGGAGTTGCCGCTGATGAGGGTACGCTCGAATTGAGCAAGCGCTTTGATAACCAAATCACGTGTCAGCTCACCTGCAAACTCAATACCGAATGCTTCTCGGAACATCTGCGGATAGTCGTCGTGGCTTTGTAGTTTCTGCTCCACATTTTCCCAACTGTCGTTCATCTCCAAATGATCTTCGACCGGAATCAACGCTTGCTCTTCCAATGTGCGCGAACGTCCATCCCAAAACAAGCCATCCTCATAAAAACCAACATTGGCGAGAGACATGGAGTTACGTAAGCCAATCGTACCATTGACGCCTCGACTGAAGGTTGCTCCATCGACAAAGGCTTTTTCTGGAAAATGACAGCTCGCGCAAGCAACCGTGCCATCTATAGACAAAATGGGATCGTAGAATAAATGACGTCCCAATTTGACACCTTCTACCGTCATTGGATTGTCGGCTGGAATATTCATTTTAGGCAACCAATCTGGAATGTTAAGTTCGTAAGCAGTGGGATTGTATTTGCCTGCGATAGGTGCTTCTTTGATGGGATCAGTCGTCGTGTTTTCTTCTGCACATGCCAAGATGAGCAAGCCTAAAAGTATCGCTAATGTGTAGGTTCTTTTTTTCATGATTTTCGTATTGTCACCTCGCGACTTCTGAAGTATGGAGATCGATCAATAGTAATTTGTTGGAGTTAAGCTATCGGTCACGGGGTGACTTTTTTGGAATGGATTTTGTTGAAGTCATCCGTTGGTTGCATATTTAACCTAAGCTAATCATTACGCTTTCGTCTGTACCTTCCTTTCGATTTCATCAACTAGCCTATCAAATTCTTCAGTCCACTGGTAATGATGCTCCAAATATTTAATTCCCTCATTGCTTGCCAGTTTCATTCTGAAGTTATCTAATCGTTTTTTTTGAAATTGTAATTCATTTACATCCTTGAGTGCATTTTTTACTATGGTTCGGATTGACGACAGTATGAAGTTCAGTTCTTTGTCTATCTGACTATTTCCACATTTATTGATTTGGACTTCTTCTGTTATTCTTGTCCATTTTCACCAAACATAATGATGGTGTTTTTCAGATACATAGAACCTACTTCCACATTTTAAACACTCAATTTCTATATCATGCGTCCAATTTCCCTTTATTTTATGATTTAGTTGAATTGATGTGTTTTGTGCTTCTTGTTCAGGGTTGAAAGTTTCGTATGTTTTTGAGAGATAAAGTTGACAAGTACATTTCTTGCGTTTACCAAAAAACGGATTTAGCTTCTTATGAAAGTCTATAATTTCTAATGGAAATTCGTAAAATCTATTATTTGAAGCAAGTCCTCCACCAAGCCTTAATCCATTTGTTCGTTGAAGTCACCCGCTGACTGTACAGCTTAATTTCAGTAGCCGACTATCAATCATTTTCACCCATTAAAGTCAACGGGTGACAGTTTACCGCACAAACGTCCGCTCAAACACCTCCTCATTCCCCAACGCATCCGTCACCACCAATTGAAACTGATGCTCTCCTTTCAGAATCCGACCGTCAAAACGATGGAAAATACGTCTCGTTTTGGCATCATGTTCCATCAAAATCCACTCGCCATCGACGGTGGCGCGATAGTCGAGACCGCCGCCTGAGAAGTTGTCGCTTATTTTAAACGTAAATTGGGGGCGTCCGCGCATATTTTCTTGAAAATTGACATTCTGAATACGCGGCGCGATGGTATCGACTTTAATGTAGTAGTCGCCGAAGGTTTTTGATCTGCCCCACAGTCGTTCATTCTTCCATTTGCTACCGACGTTGGTGATGTCGCCATTTTTATCACAAAAAGCGACGAAGGCTTTGTCTTTCAAGTCGTTGGGCAGGTTAGTTGGGCGAATCGCAATGTCGAAAGCGTGATGAATTGGCGTTCTGAAATTGTGCAAATGATGAATGACAGAATAGACATTATCGGACGTTTCTAAACTCATTTGATAGTCCAAATACACATCTTCATAAAAGCTATTTTCATCAAAATAGACATATATCTGTCCATTGTCGATGGCATTTTCTTCGCGTTGAAGCAAGAAATAATTATGTGTTTTTGGGTCTTTTTTGACGATTGTCGGACGATATTTCACCCAAAATTGGGCTTTGGAGACATTGCCGCCCAGGTCTTCTGAAATGATCGTCACCTTGGTCGCTCGATTATCTTGGAGTCTTAGAATACCATTGTTTTCGACTTGATCGTAGATGTTGGCGCGATTGCCAGGGAGTAAGAAACAGCGATTGAAATAGCTTTTCTTCGTCACCCGATCTTCGTAATCGACGTGAGCATGGATGTAATGAATTTCGTCAAAAGGCAACTTCTCCATTTCAAACTGAAACCGAATCTCCTCCTCTTCCAACATCGTCATCCGATAGACGCCATTCCAGTTGTTCGCGCCATTCATTTGGTCATAACTTTTTAATGCAACGCCTACCTCTTTGCTGCTTGTATAAATCGTATCGCCGCGCACTTTATGCAATTTTCCTGCTCCATACAAATCATAGGTTCTTGCCGCTAGACTTTCACCTTTGTTGTTCAAGCTATACACCCGAACTTGATTCATCATCGGTCGGCGCGTATCTGCTACACTGAGTCCGAACAGAAGCGGATTGATAGGTGCATCAGTTTCTGTTTCTCGGATTTCAAAATGCAAATGTGGACCGCCCGAGCTACCTGTATTCCCCAAATTGCCAATGTACTCACCTTTTTCGACCACAAAGCGCGTAGAATCTAGCTTTAAATCGACTTCAAAAGATTCATTGGTGTACTGCTCTGATTTGACGAGAGCAGCAAATTCTGGTGCCAGACGCGAAAGATGTGCATATACTGTTTTGTAGCCGTTCGGATGATTGATGTAGAGCGCATTGCCATAACCTCCGGCTTGTACTTTAATGCGAGAAATATAACCTTCCGCTGCTGCTACGATTTCATCGCCCGAACCTTGTGCCGATTTAATATCTATCCCAAAATGGAAATGAGTTCTCCGCAATTCTCCAAAAGAGCCGGACAGCCGCATCTGATGCTTGACGGGTGAGCGGAAGTAGTTGGTGGGATAAACTGGACTGTCGGTGCTACAAAGTAAGAAAAGTAAAGCAAGCAATACGAAGCAATAACGCATACGGGCAACTGAATTTTTTGATAAAATGAAAGAAGATAGATACAGAATTAGATCACTAATGGAACATTTACTATTTATGATGTCGGATTACTTCCACAGATGACTGTATATCAAATCGCACTCTAGGTGACAAAACTTTCCTGCAAGCGAAAAGCATGATCGACCTTGTCGAGTAAGGCTTGAATTGGTCTGAAAAGCTGCCTCAAGTAGTTTTCATCTTGATGAAATCGTCGAATCGCTTTTTCCAAACAATCTCTA
>JBCDHX010000243.1:0-4318 GCA_038749535.1 Bacteroidota bacterium | reverse complement strand
TGGGCTACTGCTGTTTGTTTCAGGTAAGCAGATTTAGAGTGCTTGAGCCGTATGCGGTGAAAGTCGCTTGTACGGTTCTTAGGGGGGAAGAAGGGCGTAAGCCCTTTGCCCTACCCGATTGTCAATACTAGATAAATCAACAGTCTGATCGACTTCTTCATCACCTTCTAAAGATAATTCTAAAGTAGTACCATTTAAATTGAGTTTGTCAATAGTCTGATTGTCTGTATCGGTATCTGTATCTATGGTCGATATATCCACTGAATTCCCATCCGCAATACTCAAATTTGTACCATCGAAGGAAAGGGTTTGATTGTCGGTATCAGGAAAACTACCAGTCACTTCCAGATCACCATTGATACGTACCAAACCGTTGTTGAATTCTCCATAAATGAGTGGATCGCTCGTATCTGAGATGTCAATGGCGAGTGTACTATCTACATCTACCCAATCTATAGAACTTGCCACTTTTGATCCAATAAATACATTATCATCCCCTTGGTTGAGGAGTCCAGCATTGTAGCCAATGTAGGTACTATTTGATTTGCTGTGAAACATATTACCACTACCAGCTTCCTTTCCTACTGCCACATTGTTACTTCCACTTCTCTGCTGCCTTAAGGCCTCATCTCCAACAATTACGTTACTACCTCCACTTAGACTAGATCTTGCCGCACTTGCTCCAATGGCTATATTATCACTTCCATTATTTGATTCTAGTGCTGAAATTCCAATAGCAATATTGCTAGAACCTGAGGTGTCCCTTCGCAAAGTCCAAGTCCCGATAGCTATATTTGACTGCCCTACAGTACTACTGAAAAGTGAAGAATTGCCAATTATGGTATTATTGATTCCAGTGGTGTTATTGAAGCCTGCAAAATTTCCAATAAAGATATTCTCAGTGGTTCTCATGCTTCCGAATCCTTCGTCGAACAGCAGCGAATCAGAAACCCCTGCATTTTCTCCGATAAAAATACCATTCCCTTCATTGACAGGAATGAGTGTATTATTTTCCATACGCTACTTCTCCTCACCTGCTACATCAAATCGAATGATGTCCTCATCTTCGCTTTCTTCCACTTGTATTTTGGTATCTTCATCGGTATCTACAAGCGTTTCGATAGCGGTAATTTCTTTAATAGGCGTGGATTGAATTGCTCCTGTTGCACCATCTACGTTCAGCAGTTCGTTGCAAGCTCCAATACTTTTTAAGTCATCGCTATCACTGTCCACCACATAAGCAAAAAATTCATCTGTAACTACTAAATTTGGATGAGTGCCAATAGGCAGACTCGCCTTTAAACTAGGTGTAGTAGGATCGCTTACATCAATCGCTTTGATGTCATCGCTATTGGTATCTACTACATAAACGGTATTACCTGCTACCGCCACTGAAGTAGGCTCATCTCCAATAGGGAGACTAGCAATCAGCATAGGACTAGCGGGATTACTAACATTGATCACCTTGAGATCATCGCTATCGGAATCTACGACATAAGCATAATCCCCTGATGCAGCAACGGCTGTGGGAAAATCGCCTACGGTTAGGCTACCCGTCAGTGAAAGAGAAAGTGGATTGCTGATATCGACGATCCGTAAATCATTGCTACTACCATCTACTACATAAAGATAGTTTCCTGCTAAAGCAATTCCGTTCGCGCCGCCGCCACCATTAAGCCCATCAAAGAAACTGATGTCTGTTGGATCCATAGGATCGCTTACATCAACAACGCCTATTGCAAATCTAGCCTCCAAGACGTAAGCATAATTGCCAGAAACGACTACGTCTTGTGGATCTGTTCCAAAATTTAATGTACCTACTATACTGAGGTTATTCACATCACTGACATCAATTACATTGAAAGCTTCTTGATTCTCATCTACTATATAGGCATAGTTGTTCGCTACATCTATGTATCGTGCAGAACTAGTCGTCGCGATGCTTCCACTTTCTACTAACTGGCTGGGATTCGTGATATCAATGACTTTCAGGCTTCCACCACCGATGATATACGCAAAATTACTGTCCAATGCGATATCATTCGTGGAGGGCATGATATTCAAACTTGCTTTTTCCTCTAAGCAATCTTCAGCACTGTAGTTTTCAACTAAATCTTGAATACCAACGGTCTGCGAACCATTTCGGATTTCATTCCATCGCAGTTCATCATAGTACCAAAAGGTCGTCGTGGTGCTGTCATATACTAAAAGTCCTACGGCCGGATTTAGTATCGCATTCCTAGCAGTGCTGTCCATACGAGGAACAAGCATTCCTTTATCGGTGCTTTTGACATCTAGCATGGCGGAAGCATCGGGATCGGAGCTGTCGTTGTTGATGCCGACTTGGGCGTTTGTAGGTATTAAGTATAAGGTATTAAGTATTAGGAGGGTTAGTGCGAGTCTTGTTATTTTTTCATGTTTAAATTTTTAAAAAGAAAGGAGCGACTTTTGACTTATCACTCCTTTCCGATAAGTGATCACGAGTTTATGGTTAGAAAGAGGTGTTTTTTTGAATATCGAATATCGAACACGGAATTTTGAAGGTCGAAGTGGGTACACGTTCCTTTGGAAAACTTCGTCCATACGGACACGTTATTCGGTGTTCAAGATTCGATATTCATTATTCCTCTCTACTCTGCTTTAATAATAAAATTGATGGTATAGAAAGGGGGCATATTATTGTGGGCAACTGTCGTTCCATTGCTACCACCTGCTGAATTACTTGTATAGGTTTTAGACTCATCATCGCCACCTCTCAGATCAGAATACCGATTGTTAGACCCATTTTCCTGACCTTCATCAAAAGTTACTATGACATCGTGCGTATGAGGAGGCATTTCCGTAATATCTAGCTGATGCTTTTCAAATCCACCAGTACTTTTTATTGCGTGGTTAGTAGAAAATTGAGTTTGACTCTGACCTAGCCCTAAAGGAAAACGTCCTCTAAAATTAGGGACATTGGCAGTGCCATCGCCTGTATCACCTAGAATGTCGAAGAGTTCTGGATACGTACTTCGGACAAAAGGCTGTCCATTGCAAGGTATCCAACCAGCAGGAGGTATTTCTGAAGGCCACATGATGATGGTGCCGATGGGAACAAGATTACTCGAACCAGTCACTTCCAAATCTCCATTGATGCGTACCAGATCATTATCAAATTCGCCATAGATTAATGCGCCAGTAGCATCTGCATTAGAGTTCTCAATGTAGAGTCGCTGGCTTGCCGTTTCATTGAGACCAGATTGATAGCCAATAAAAACACTACTATCACCTTCCGCACGTCGTCCACTTAATCTTCCTATAAAAACATTAGCACTAATGTCTGCCGTGGTCTTGTCTGCAGCATCATCTCCAATAAAAACATTATCTCGTCCTGTTTCGACATTAAAGCCTGTAGCTTCTCCAATTGCTACATTGTAAAAGCCTGAAATATTGTTTATCAATGCTCTTTCTCCAATCGCTACATTATCAAAACCTGTAACTTGAGACATCAATGCCTGAGAACCGATAGCAACATTGCTATGTGCGCCATTTATAGAAGATAAAGCTTTATAACCAATGCCAACATTTTTCATTGAAGCATTACTAGATGTCCCTGCTCCTTCTCCCAAGAATACAGAATTATTACTATTCAAGACTTCTAATCGAAAACTATCCATTTTGAAATATTCTGTACCTGCTAAATCAAAGCGAATGAAGTCTTCATCTGCACTTTCTTCCACTTGTATTTTGGTGTCGCTGTCGGTGTCTTGTAGAAGCGTATTACTTGTCCAGTTTGCTGTACCGCTGCCATCTGTTGCTAGGATTTGTCCTGCACTGCCATCTGTACTAGGCAAAGTGTAGGCACTATCAATAGTCACTGTGCCATTTAGGGCAATATTTCCATTTTTTAGGATGGAAAAGGCATCAGAGCGACTATTTTCATCCAAGCCATTACCGATGACGAATAGGCGGCCGTTGATATTCCAGTCTAAGGAATCTGTAAAAGTGTAAAGCGTATTGTATGTTCCTAAGGCGGTTTCTGCGAACGATATAGCTTGTGTGTGATTACCCATTGCTACTGCTGACCTTGCATGTGCTTGTGTAAAATCACCTATTGCAATAGCTCGATTTGAAGTTGCTTGCGTTGCATTGCCCATAGCAATAGATTGATAGGGAACAAAACTAGTCCGTTGGACTAAGAATAGGTTACAATGTAATAATATGATTATCTATTTATAAACATACATTTTTATTTTTAGGATATTCGGAATAATATTTTGTTTTTTGCTTTGAAAAAAGCCTAAAATTTCGTTTTGCTTTATTGTAGGTGTCATCT
>JBCDHX010000242.1:0-4400 GCA_038749535.1 Bacteroidota bacterium | reverse complement strand
CTTCGTTTTTAATTTAATTCTCAAAAAGACCTTCGGACAGAAATGATGTTTGTTTTGATGATTTTTGAAAAAATCATCAAAACAAACATCATTTCTGTCCAGAAAAAACACCCAAATTGCTAATTTTTATGAAATAAAAATTAGCAATTTGAGGATTAAAGTGTCAACTACTTTTGCGATTCGGATAAACATGTCATTCTATCCCTATAATACATCATCAACTAAACAATAAATCTAATCATTCATGAAAATACTAACTACCCTTTTGTTTTCCATCTGTTTGTTGAGTTTGAATGCGCAAAAATACTGGACAGATGTGGCTTTACCGAATACTAAATCAGTAGATGGCGTAACTTACGAGAAAGATCGTACCTTACAATTGGCATGGCAGACCCTTGCCGATGAGCTGAAAGCTGCGCCCATGGAATTTTCCATCCCAACCAAAAATAGTACGGCTACTATCACGCTCCCTATGCCTTATGGGGAAGATTTGTCGTTCCATATCGTCGAATCGCCCGTGATGATGGAAAAGCTTGCTAATCGCTATCCACAAATCAAATCTTACAAAGCAGTTGCAGCTACCGACGAGCGAATCACTGCTCGCTTTGATATTGCGCCAAACCGTTTCCACGCCGTCATTCGTACCCCAAATGGGAAGGTGTATATCGACCCTTTGGCGTCAAATCCCAATCACTATCGTTCCTTCTATGTTAAAGATACGAAGCTAAGTGCAGATGTCCAGTCTTCCATACAATGCGGGGCTAATGATGATGATATGATCGAAATTATGGATGCGATGGAAGCCATCGAAAACAAACCAAGTGTAGCAAAAAGCAGTCGTGCGAGCATAGATTTGCGTACCTACCGTTTGGCGATCTCCTGTACAGGCGAATATGGACAAGCAAAAGGTGGTACGGTAGAAGATGTTTTGGCAAGTTTTGTCACTTCTACCAATCGTTTGAATGAAATATTTGAAATAGACCTCGGGATTCGTTTCTTACTAATTGATGAGATCGAAAAAGTGATTTTTTTGGATGGTATCACCGATCCATTTCCAAATCCAAGAGGTGGTGCTCAAATATTGGGACAAAATACGCAAGTGCTGAATAACAATGTAGGCTCAAACAATTACGATATTGGTCATGCCTTCACGATTGGTTGTGACGATACGGGCGGTATAGCGAGTCTAGCCACCGTTTGTGGTCAGGGAAAAGGTGCTGCGACTACTTGCCACAGGAGTTCTAATGTTGCTTTTGTAGCGGGTAGTATTTTTGCACACGAAGTAGGACACCAATTCGCTGCCACCCACTCTTGGCAAAGCTGTCCTGGTAGTCAAGACAATCGAAGCGATGTGACAGCTTACGAACCTGGTAGTGGTTCGACGGTGATGTCTTATGCAGGTGTTTGTTCTGCAGAAAACATCGAATCGAGTAACGATCTTTACTTCCACGTGGCTTCTTTAGAGCAAGCGATACGATTCAGTAGAGCAGCCAATGGCGACAATTGTCCAGTAATGATTAGCGTAGGCAATGAAGAACCTATCGTCAGTCTGGACTACGAAAGCGGTTTCCAAATCCCAATTTCTACCCCTTTTGAACTCGTCGCGCAAGCTACAGACGCGAACGACAACAATTTGACCTATTGCTGGGAGCAATTTGATCGAATATTTCAGCAGACCAATCTAGGCACGCCAGCGGGCAACGCACCACTTTTCCGCTCGGTCGAGCCTAGACCTTCGCCGAGAAGAACTTTTCCTGCGATGAGAACCATTGTCAACAATGATACCGATGTAGAAGAACAGCTACCAACTTATAGTAGAGACTTGACTTTCCGCTGTACAGTCAGAGATAACAATCCTGATGCGGGTGCTGCGGTTTGGGAAGAAGTGGCTTTCAGAGCAGACGAAACGGCAGGACCATTTCGAGTACTTGCACCCAATTCATCGGGCATCAGTTGGGAAGTTGGTCAGTACTATGAAGTCAATTGGGACGTGGCAAATACCGATAATCCTCGCGTCAATTGCAAAAGCGTAGACATTTTACTATCAGTCGACGGTGGATTTAGCTACCCATATACTTTAGTAAAAGGTGAACCCAACGATGGAAGTGCTTTGGTCAGTTTGCCGAATGTAGAGACGAATCGTGCGCGAATTAAAATTGCAGCGGTGGACAATATTTTCTTTGATATCTCCAACCGAAACTTTACGATTGTTCCGCCATCTGAGCCGACCTTCACTTTAAATGCCAACCCTGTGTTCCAAGAATTGTGTTTACCGACTACCGCAGAAATACTCATCGAGACCGTTGCTTTTCTTGGGTATAGCGATACAGTTCAACTAAGGGTTGAGAATTTACCATTGGGCGTATCCGCAAGCTTTTCCAAAGAAAATGTAGTGGCGGGTGAAAGTAGCATCCTCTCTTTGAGTGTGGAAGACCGAGGTATTAATGATCGTTTTTCTTTCGACTTGGTAGCAACGGCAGACTCTCTGATCGTAGAAAGACCGCTTGATTTGGAGGTGTTGACCAATGATTTTTCAGCACTATCGCTGGTTTTTCCGCTCAACAATACAAAAGGCTTGGTGGGTATTACTGATTTTACATGGACGCCACTCTTCAATGCTGATACCTATGATTTTCAGTTGGCAACCAGCCCAACCTTTGATGAAAGCAGCCTGATTACTACGGAATTTGGTATTTCTGATACCTTGTTCCGACCAGATGTATTTTTAGAAAACAATACGATTTATTACTGGCGGATTCGTCCTGTCAATAGCTGCGGCGCAGCCGATTACACTATTCCCAATGTCTTCCAGACGATCAATGTACAATGTGCGCCTTTCCAACAAAATACGGGGGTCGTCATTTCGGGAACAGGAACACCTACTGTGGAATCAATTATTTCCATTGAAAACGACGGTACGATTACAGATTTGAATGTTTCTAATGTACAGGGGCGTTATCCACCCGTGCGTTTCATTGAGATGTCCCTAATTAGCCCTGCTGGTACGCAAGTTATTCTTTTCGATGATCTATGTGGTAGCACTAGAGATTTCAACTTAGGTTTTGATGACGAAGCACCCGATGCGATTACTTGTCCACCCACGGCAGCTGTACCGCAGCAACCTATCGGTAATCTCTCTGATTTCGATGGCGAAAACATCCGAGGCGACTGGAAGATGCGTTTCAGAGTGAAAGACTTTGGCTTTGGGGCAGGTGAAATAGAAAGCTGGGCTTTAGAGTCGTGTGGTGATGTGACGGTGAGTTCGCCTTTCCTAGTCAGTAACGAAGTTTTTGAATTGCCACCCGCCAGTCGTAGTCAAATTTGGACGACTGTATTGGAAGCAGATGACGAAGATAATCGCCCCGACGAAATTAGTTTCCAGTTGGTTGGTATTCCTGAAAACGGCGTACTCTATCGCAATGAAGTTGCCTTGAAAGTTGGCGATACTTTCACGCAACAGGACATCAATGGCTTCCTGATTTCTTACGAGCACGATGGTAGTGATACCGATTTGGACGACTTTCACTTCGTACTCTTGGATACCGATGGTGGTTGGTTTGGCACGGCTACTTTCAATATTGTCATCTCCGAAGACGCTGCCGTAGATACGGAAGACATTGAGCCGCTAGCAGCACTCAAAGTCTATCCTAATCCAGCGGAAGACCTACTGACAGTGGAACTACCACAACTAGAAAATACGCTGCTGTTGCTTCAATTATTCAATGTCAACGGACAACTGGTCTTTGAGAATCGAGTAGCAGATGCCGTCGTTAACCTAGATGTCAGCCAGTTTGCAGATGGTGTTTATTTGCTGAATGTACAGGGTGAAACTAGCAAAGTCGTGGAACGCATTGTGATTCAGCGTTAAGCTTTTGGGCTGTAAGAAGTCTTATTTGAGCTTGCCTGCCATTTAACTTGTTCAGAAGGCAGGCAAGCTTAAAGTCTACTGGCATCCCATAAGTCCAAAATCCTTAATTCTAAAGCCTCGTAGAGGCGAACCATGGGTAGGGTTGTCCAAACCTTCCTGATCTAAGCGCCGTAGGTGCGAGCTGTAACATCGTCATAGTACGTACCTACGGCATTTGACAACATTTTTAGCCTCTTTTCTACCCGTAGTACATTCTTAGTAACGGACAAATAATAACTTCCCGATTTATGACGGCATCTTTCGTCCTGCTACTGCGTTGAAAAGCCTCGCCAGCCAAGAGGATTCCTACTTTAGACTCAGAAAAGGGAACCCTTAGATCCCTTTTGCTGAGTAGTATCAGAACAAAATCTGCTCGGTCAAAATGCGGAACTTATTTTTTGTCCGTTACAAATACTTATTTATGCGAATAGCGACTGTACAAGTCTCATTTTTTCTGACATTTGACTCAGATATAGTTCAGGTCAATATTCAT
>JBCDHX010000241.1:0-4430 GCA_038749535.1 Bacteroidota bacterium | reverse complement strand
ATTGTTTGGAAAAAGCGATTCGACGATTTCATCAAGATGAAAACTACTTGAGGCAGCTTTTCAGACCAATTCAAGCCTTACTCGACAAGGTCGATCATGCTTTTCGCTTGCAGGAAAGTTTTGTCACCTAGAGTGATTTTTTCTGAAAACCAACAAGACAAAATTAACGAAAAAAGGCAGCGATGCATTATACACCACTGCCCAAGGTATCGAGTTACTTATGTTATTGGCTGTTGGGGATAGGTTGTGTTAGTCTCTAACTTCCACTTCAAATTTACCGTCTGTAATTTCTATTGATTGACCGTCTACCGTAAAGGCAGTAAATGAGAAGGTTCCTTCTACATTATTATCTTTCCTTTTGGTGACTGTCACTGTTCCCGTACCACCATCATCCACAGTCGTGTAGCTGACATCATCGATGACGACATAGCCATTGCCGTCTTCCTCTTTACCTAAGTTGTATGTTCCCTCTGCTGCTCCTTCAGGAATGATGACGTATATTGTTTCAGAACCGTCGCCTTTGAGCCCATATACTGCAATTGTCCCGTCGATAGTAGACTCTACTGCATAAGCAAATAGTCCTTTGATTTCATAGCCTACACCATCTACTTTGCATTCGAAGAATTTAGACCTATCGGTCAGGTCATTGTCTTTGCCACAAGACCAAAGTGTAGCGACTGCCAATAGGGCAATCCATAATTTGTTTACATTCATGTGTGTTATAATTTTGAAATTGATAAATCCATTTTTGAGTGACACAAATGTAGAAGCGCGATCGGTATGTCTGTAAGGTGAAGTGATAAATGCCATACATCCGCGAATAAGTGTTTACCTTGCTCGAATAAGTGTAAAAGTTGATGTTAGCTACTTTTTTGGACTATATAAATCAGGAAGAACTATTTCGACCAGAAGCGCGTGTACTACTAGCAATCAGCGGTGGTGTCGATTCTGTGGTGCTGCTAGAATTGTTCCGACAGTCATCTTTTGAATTTGGTGTGGCTCATTGTCATTTTCAGTTGCGTGATGCAGCATCGGATGGAGATGAGGAGTTGGTCAAAACATTGGCGGAGCAGGCAGACGTTCCTTTTTTCAGTACTCGTTTTGATACCAAAAGGATAGCGCAAGAAAGAAAACAAGGTATACAAGAAGTGGCGCGTGATCTGCGATACGAGTGGCTAGAGCAGACAATGCGGCAAGAGAAATTTGACTGTATAGCTACGGCTCACCATTTGGATGACGCCATCGAAACGCTTCTATTCAATTTGGGGAGGAGAAGTGGCATTCGCGCCTTTCGGAGTATACTGCCCAAACACGATCTTATCGTCCGCCCTTTATTGTTTGCGACCAAAGAAGAGATTCTTGACTTTGCGAAAGCGCAGCAAATCATCTGGCGAGAAGATGCTTCCAATGCCAAAGACGATTATATGCGCAACCGTATTCGGCATCAAGTCGTGCCTGCCTTGAAAGAAGTACACCCACATCTAGAACAAAGTTTAGCCAAAAGTTTTTCATATCTGAGAGCGGCGGAGCAGTTGTACGATTGGGCGATAGAAGCGATCAAATGTAAGGTTTGGACAGAGGCGAAGGAAGTCATTCAAATTGATCTAAAGCAGTTGCTAACTTATCCGACTCCGCAGACTGTATTATTCGAGTTATTGTCGCCTTATGGTTTTCCTGCTGCTGACAGCCATCAGCTTTTAGAAAGTCAAGTCGGTCGTCAGTTTTACAGCACGACGCACACTATATTAAGAGATCGCACGCATTTATTGCTGAAAAAGAAGGTAGCTGAAAAGGAAGAGACGTATTTATTAGAAAAAGATCAAAAAGTATTGCAATTATCTGATGGTCAATTGTTTGTGGAATACATAGACGTTCTTTTTATCGAATTTTCCACCGCAAAAAATACTGCCTATTTTGATCTTGATCAGTTGCAATTTCCACTAGAACTGCGACATTGGCGCGCGGGAGACCGCTTTCAGCCACTCGGCATGGACGGCAAACACAAAAAGGTACAAGACTACTTTTCCGATCAGAAGCTGAGTCGTTGGGAGAAAGATAAAGTGTGGTTGTTGACTTCGGGTGGAGAGATTGTTTGGATCGTCGGTCATAGAAGCAGCAATGCTTATAAAGTGACCAAAGACACCAAACAAGTTTGTCGGATGAGCTTTGTTTCTCATCGGGTTGTTCAAAAAAAGAATAACGATTCATAAGGGAATTCGTAAGAAATAGGTAGACTATATTTTACTGAATACTAAAAGTCAAAATCAAAGAATTATGTCCAAAAAGAAGAAAAGAATCGGTGTCGTCTATTCTACCAATGACGACTATCAGTACAACTACGAAGAAAATCAGAAAGAAGAAACAATTGATGCCGACAAACAGCAACTTCGCGTGCTCATCGACCGTAAAAAGCGGAGAGGCAAGGAAGTGACGCTCGTGACGGGATTTGTGGGGAGTAGTGATGATCTCAAAGATCTAGGAAAGCTGCTCAAAACGAAATGCGGTGTCGGCGGCAGTACCAAAGACGGCGAAATCCTGATACAAGGCAACTTCAAAGATAAAATCGTTGACTTGCTAAAGTCAGAAGGCTACACCAAAACAAAAGCATCGGGTGGATAACGATTGCTTGGTATATCTTGGAGATTTATGAAATTTTTAAGATGTATTGACCAAAACCTATATAAAAGTAAACCGCCATTTTTTTAGCAGTATCAGCTTTTTGCTTAAATTTGCTCACGATGAGCCGAAGGCAATGTCCGAATCGGCATCATCCTATGTCCAAATATCGAACGTACCGAGTTACCTTTTTGAACTTTGTGAAAACTACAGCAGCAGTGCAGATCAAACCAATTCACTGATTGCCTGACTGTTGGTCAGTATCTATTGCTGACGACTAAACGACCTAGTGCTAGACATGAACGCTTTGCTACAACGAATCATCTTTGTAGTGCTCGCACTTGCTTTCTTGGGTGCTTGTACAGAAGATACGCTGACCAATCCGCTGGACTTTCAGTTGAAACGACGACTCCGCAATCTATCGCCCACCGCGAGCATCGCCTACTACATGCTGCCGAGCGAGACCGACTACAAAAACATCCCACAAGATCCCGCCAATCCACTCAATCGACAAAAAGTAGCCCTCGGACGGATGCTCTTCTACGAAACCGGACTAGCGCGCCACGCCAACGACTCCACCAATAATAATACCTACTCTTGTGCTTCTTGTCACATTCCTTCTGCGGCATTCACTGCCGGGCGGATGCAAGGCGTGGCAGATGGCGCTTTTGGATTTGGGACGAATGGAGAAGGACGGGACATCCTCAATACCTACGACCCCGAAACCGTAGATGCACAAGGCGCACGACCTCTCAGTATGCTCAATGTCGCCTATGTTACCAACTCTATGTGGAGCGGACGCTTCGGTTCATTTGATAATAATGTAGGGACAGAAGAACTATGGACAGGCATCACTGCGCCCAACAACATGGGGCTACATGGACTAGAAGCACAAAATATAGAAGGGACAGAACTGCATCGTATGGTGATCGATGAAGAATTGATGACCGAATTGGGGTATAAAAATTACTTCGATATTGCCTTTTCTGACTTCCCCAAAGAAGAACGCTACACCCGCATCACCGCTAGTTTTGCTTTATCTGCTTATCTGCGGACGCTGCTCACCAATCAGTCGCCCTATCAGCAATGGCTACGAGGCGACACTGAAGCCATGACCGACCAAGAAAAACAAGGTGCACTGCTCTTTTTTACGAAAGCAGGTTGTTACAAGTGTCACGAAGGACCGGCACTCAATGCCAATGAGTTCTATGCGGTCGGTGTCAAAGACTTGTACGAACTAGATGGTGTCGTGCGGACGTCCGAAAATGATCCACGCAATCTAGGACGTGCTGCCTTCACGAAAAAGGCAAAGGACGAATACAAATTCAAAGTGCCACAACTCTACAACCTCAAAGAAGCACCCTTTCTTTTCCACGGTAGCAGTATGCATACCTTGCGAGAAGCCATCGACTACTTCAACGAAGCTGTCCCCGAAAATGCCAACGTCCCGGCAGCACAGATCGCGCCGCAGTTCAAACCGCTCAATATGACCGAAGAGGAGATCGCTGCTCTGGAAGCGTTCTTGTCTCACTCGCTATACGATCCGAATATAGATCGCTACGTACCGCAGTCCGTCTTATCCGGCAATTGCTTCCCGAATAACGATACCGTGTCCAAATCAGATTTGAATTGTGATTAGTAATTTTTGACCAAAATATTTTTAGTCCTCCAAAAAATTAGGGCAAACGCATCAAAAGTATGATAAGTAATAGTTGTCGTATGGAGCAAGTGTGGAACACGTTTTACTTAGGTGGCGGATGGCGAAAGGGCAGGTTCGACGGAGGAGTTTGCCATTTCTAGACCTTTTGATTCGT
>JBCDHX010000240.1:0-4488 GCA_038749535.1 Bacteroidota bacterium | reverse complement strand
GGGATAGGCAAAGCCGACGGGCTATTCATTTTGGCATTGCCCCAAAACGAATCAAAAGGCCTAGAAATGGCAAACTCCTCCGTCGAACCTGCCCTTTCGCCATCCGCCACCTAAGTAAAACGTGTTCCACACTTGCTCCATACGACAACTATTGCTTATCATACTTTTGATGCGTTTGCCCTAGTCTTGGATGTGTATAAACGTCCTTTTGATAAAGATCACAGGGTGATTTGTTTAGACGAAAAACCCTATCAGTTGATTGGTCAAGTCAGAGAGCAAATCATTAAAGTCGATGGCTCTATATTAGAGGACTATGAGTATGTCAGAAACGGAACAGCACAATGCTATATGTGCTTTGAACCTTTATGTGGCAAGCGTTTTGTTAAAGTACGAGACACCCATAATCGGTATGATTGGGTAGCAGTGGTCAGTGGGTTATTGGACAACGAATACAAGGATATACCGCAAATTAGTTTGGTGCAAGATAATCACAGTACTCATAAAGCTCATTTCTTCTACGAAGTATATGATGCACTAAAAGCAAAGCAATACTTAGATCGACTGATTTTTGAGTACACCCCTGCTCATGGATCGTGGCTAAACATGGCAGAGTTTGAATTGAGTATTTTATCTCGACAAGCCCTCAACAAGCGAATAGATAACAAACCCGAACTTGTTGAACAGATTAGCCATTGGCAATCAAAAAGAAACCAACAAGCTGTGAAAGCTAATTGGCAATTTGCAAAGGAAGATGCAAGGATAAAGTTGAAAAACTTATACCCGTCATTTTAAATTTGGTATAACACTAGTACAGTTGATAATTGACGTAAATAGTTGCTAAGTAGTTGCGGAAGAAAGCAGGTGGCGGCTGAAAACCGATCAGTGCTTCTATTGTGGTTACGTCGCCTCTCTCTTCGCCCACATAGAATTTGGATATCCCAATACTCGCTCTCGCTCCCAAGTTAAAATCTTTAAAGATTTCTATGTGCATCCCGACCAGTGCATTGAACTCATGTCGCTCAAAATCTAATTCCAGATCAGTGAACGGGTAGCGCACCCTAGAGGGTTCTTCTTCTATACGCGAATGTATCAAGCGAGCAAATGAAAATCCCGTTTCTAGCTCAATCTGTTTTTGTTCAGTATCGGGAGGCAGTAATTTGATACGTAGCAAGAAAGGTACTTCGGCATAGTTGACGGAAAGCAATCGCTCCTTGCGGGGATGTAAGGCGTCTTTATATTCTACGCGGCTACCTTTCTGTGTGTATAACAATTCGGTGACCAAACTCAGTCGTGGCGTCAACACAGCCACACCTTGTAAGCCTGCCATAAGTCCAGTTTTATCATACCCAACAAAACTATCCCCATCCACTTGAGAGAGATTGAGTCCGGTGGTGATACCGACATGAAATCGCTGCTTAGGTGTGAATCTTCTGCGCTGCGCTTCTGCTGACTGACTACCAATTAGGATGAGGAGTAGAATACACAAAATGGGTGAAAATGTTTTCATAAGAGAATGATTTAGTGTGTAAGTCACAGTCTGAGTTTAGTAGTAAATTTACATTTTTGAGTGTTCGATTTTGGCTGAAATCAGCTACTTATTCTGTATATCTGCTTTCAGTCAAAACCGAACAATGTAAATTTGTTTGTTTCACGTTACATACAATAGACTTGTTACGCCGTAGCTGATTATGGCGAAGAGGAGCAAATTTTATTCTGAATAAGGCAAATTTTTTCGGCATAGCCGCGCTACGGCTAAAAAATTTAACACAAGACAGGATAAAATTTGCCCTTTGTAGTCAATCAAGATGCGGCGTAACAAGTCTAATAGCAAGATAGCGAAAAGTTAATAGACGACCGGAGGTGTTTTTGTCAAAGGCAAATCAATTCAATCGACTTTGTCAGAATATCTTAAAATCGACACTTTTACTTAATCCTTTGTTTTCGTATAGGTGTTCGCATACAAACAACTCAAATAATAATATGCAAGCAACTGCACCTGTTAAAGAAAAAGCAGTGCGATCAATACAATCGCCTCCCAAAATTCACCGCGCCGTTCGGATTTGGTTATTCATTGGACTTGTGATGGTTTTCGTGCAAGTCGTCGTCGGTGGGATCACTCGCTTGACGGATTCTGGTTTGTCTATTACAGAGTGGGCGGTCATTCAAGGCACATTGCCACCGATGAATGAGGTAGAATGGAACGAAGCTTTCGATCAGTACAAAGTGGCTGCCAAACAGCAGTTTGAGTCGCTGCACGCAGATATGACGCTTTCGGAGTTCAAAGTGATTTTCTTTTGGGAATACATCCATCGGCTTTGGGCGCGGACGATGGGATTGGTTTTTTTGTTTCCATTTCTCTTTTTCTGGCTCACAGGAATGTTACCCAAATGGTTGATGAAGCATTTGGGAGTTGTGGTTGGACTGGCAGCATTGGCGGCGACTTTTGGTTGGATTATGGTAGCAAGTGGACTGAATGAGGACAATCGAACCTGGGTAAGTGCTTATAAACTCGTCAGTCATTTATCTATCGCTACGTCGGTCTTTGCTGCGCTGTTTTGGACATACATCAAAACTGGTAGACGAGGTGGACAGGATGCGCAATTGAGTAAGCTGCGCCGATTTGCTTGGGGTGCAGGTATATTATTGATTGTACAAATCATATTCGGTGGATTGATGGCAGGTATGAAAGCCGGATTGATTCATCCTTACTTTCCGCTCTTTGCAGAAAGTGACCGTCTGGCGGCAGCTTTGCAAAGCGGTGAAATGGATTTGGTCAATTACGAAAGCTCGCTCAAAGTCAAAACTTGGGTGCATATCGTCCACCGCGTGACCGCTTATTTGTTGACAGGTGTACTGATTGGATTGTTCTTGAAAATCAGACAGTCGGTCGGATCTATTCAACTGAAGCGAGGTGGCTGGGTAATGTTAGGACTGATCGGTGTGCAATTTATATTGGGTGTTTTGACTGTCATCAACAGCATTGGAAGTATCCCAATTGCTTACGGTGTGATGCACCAAGGAGTCGCTTTGTTACTGTTACTGAGTTGGTTATACATCTTATATCAACTCAAGCCAGTCAAGATGTGAATAACTTTGTGGAAAACTCGTGTTCGATTCGTATTGGCGAAAGTTAACATTGGGTTATTGTGTAATTGACTGATTATCAATTGTTTGTGTCTAATATAAATTATTTGACAGATTTTAGACATTCCAAAAAATGTGAATAAGTCAGTTGAAAACTTATCTTTTTACTGACTTATTCGCTGATTTTCAGACACTTATCTTTCTATTCATTTTACCTAAAATCGGAAAGCGACGGAAGTATGGATGGTGAAGTTTTGATCTTGGTCACTTCGCGTTTGGATTTCTCCATTGATGATCTCAGAGAGTGAGCGATCTACTTCATCGCGTGTTGTATCCATCAGACCATATTCGACTCTAGCATTCAGGAAAAAGCCTTCATTGAAATAAAAAGAAAGACCACCTATGACGCCTGCATCGAAAAATTGATATAAGTTTTTGTCATTCTCGTCGTACTCATAATAAGCACCTAGCGTTTCAAAAACATCCACGCCTATACCATTTGCGACAAAAGGTCGTGTCACGCCTCTGCCTTCTCCTGCATTGTCTCTCAAATATCGATAATCCAATGTCACTTCTAGTTCATCAAAGTTAGTGCCCTGTCTTGCTGCAGGCGTAAAAGTGAGTCGACCATCGCCGGAAGAGTTGATGAGTCCAGATACATAACCGCCACCCATCAGTTCGAATTTACCTAGACGGACATATCCCAACAGTGGAATCTCTAAGTAAGAATTGATGACGCCTACGCTATAATCTCGGTCGCCGGTAATGATGGTAGAGGTCGGTGTAGTCGCATCAAAGACGAAATAAGAAGGACCGTCATAGCCGATTACTCTTCCTTTTTGACTGTACAGTAATTCAGAACGGACGCCAAACATATCCGTAAAGCTGTAGTTGGCGAGCACACCTACGCTAAAGCCAATAGCCTGTCCCATAGATTCTACTGCCATACCTTGTGCATCTGTTTCTAGATCGCCTGTCATCTCAGAAAAATTCAACCCAGCTTTGAAGCCAAAACCAAACTCGCCTTGTGCTTGGAGGGAGAGGGTGAAAAGTGTAGCGAAAAGAAATGCATATAGTTTCATAGTCTGATGATTTCTGTTTGGAAAATAGACAGTCGAAAAATAGAAATGGTTGTGAGGTTGAAACGGGAGCGCAAAGATACAATTTTAGCAATGTGCCACTAGACAAAAAATGCCCATCCAAAATAAGATTGAATAGGCATTATAATTTTTTGCTAAAATTGGTTAGCGATGATTATTCAAATTCACTCTAGGTGACAAAACTTTCCTGCAAGCGAAAAGCATGATCGACCTTGTCGAGTAAGGCTTGAATTGGTCTGAAAAGCTGCCTCAAGTAGTTTTCATCTTGATGAAATCGTCGAATCGCTTTTTCCAAACAATCTCT
>JBCDHX010000239.1:0-4513 GCA_038749535.1 Bacteroidota bacterium | reverse complement strand
ACCTTCCGTAAAATTGAATAAACTGCTAGCAGCGGACTCATCTGTCAATAAGTCTTTGAAACTAAAACTATTGTGAATGCCACCTTCCAAATCAACTCCTGCCAGTTCAAGCACTGTTGCGTAAATATCTAGCGTATTGACTAAAGCATCTTCGACTGCTCCATTTCGCTCTACGCCTTTTCCACTAACGATTAGTGGCACATGAATGCCACCTTGATACAAACTTCTTTTGCCGCGACCGCGTGGCGCATTTTGTAGAAAAGCACTAGGCGTCCCATTGTCACCTAAGAAGAAAATAATGGTATTCTCCAATTCTTCTTCGGGCATGGATGATAGCAATCGCCCAATTTCTGTGTCCATCGCTTCTATCATTGCGGTGTACTGTTGTTCTCTGCTATCGGCAGGTTGGGTACTGAATAAATCATCGGGCGGTGTGTGTTGTGGACTGTGTGGTGCGCCTTGTGCCAACCATAATAGCCACGGCTGCTGTTGCTCATTGATCCAATCAAGCGCGGAATTGGTCAAGTAAGTAGTAGCGTAAGTAGTTTCTGTTGAATTGACGCCATTGGTGGTTTTTGTCCAATTGAAATAGTCTTCTACATTAGAAGCAAGAAACCCATCAAAGTACTGCACACCCAACTCTTCGGGATGATCCAAATTTTCATTTTGTCCAACATGCCATTTTCCAATGACCGCATTCGCATAAGCATCGGATGTGCTTTCGGATAAGGCTTGAAAGATGGAAGTATGATCTGTACCAAGCCGATTTCTAGGGCTGAACACGCCTGTTTTATTGGCGTATTTTCCCGTGAGCATTGCCGCACGTGTCGGTGTACATTGTGGCGTCGCCCAAGCATTTTGAAAGGTCAAACCACGCTCACGCAAAGCATCCAAATTGGGTGTGACGGGCAGATTTTCACTGTCTTGATAGCCATTGAGTACATCCACGCCCATATCATCGGCGATGATGATGAGAATGTTGGGTTGGTTTTGGGCAACGATGATGTTGATGCTGACTAGAATGACAAATACTAGGCTTAGCATTTTTGAATAGTGTGCTTTTTGCTGCATTTTATATTTGTTTGTTCTTTTAATTATGATGATTTTTAGCTGTACTCTACTCTTGTACCATCAACTGTTTCGTCACTTGCTGCCCATTACTTCTCAAGATGAGCATATAACTACCGCTAGGCAGGTTACCAGCATCAAAATTGGTTTGCTGCCAGCCTTCTTGTGCGTTCGCTTCTTTCACTTTTAAAATACGTCCATTTAGATCACTGATTATCATCTGTACTACATCTTCTTTTGGCAAAAAGAATTGAATATTGGTCACGCTGCTAAATGGATTTGGAAATACTTCTACTTGCAGTTTTGCTACTTCATCAGTAGTCCATTGTTCAGCTGCTCTTTCTTCCACTTCTTGAATGTTTGAAAAAGTACAATTGGCAATGAAGGCATGGAAGTACGCACCATTTTCTACCTCAAAGTTGGGCTACAATTGGATGCTTGTCCCAGCGGTATACAGAATACTTGCAGAGGCAGTTACCAAAGCATCAGAAGTAAGGGTCGTGCCTGCGTGATAGTTTTCGGTGGTATTCAAAACATCAGTTATGTCTAGCGCACCATTGTCGTTGCAGATATAGCTATCGGTGAGTGGGCTGCGATCTTCAAAAATAGCGTAGTCGCCTAAGTTGCTATTGTCGGAAGAAGTTAAACTGTTCAAACCCAATGTACCACTAGCTACACCAGAAGCAACGATATTCCATTCGCCACTATTGTAATTGGCTTGGACATAGTCGCTGCCAGTTGTTTCAATTTCGTCTGAAGTATCCCAAGTGAGTGTCACATCTATATTTGAGCCACCCGAGCTTTGTTCATCGATTTCCCAAGTCCGATTGACGCCGTATTCGTCTACTTGCGCGCCACTACTTCCATTTTCTAATAACTCATCGCGTACACGTACGGAATAAAAATCGGCTGTGCCACCATCGTTATTCAAGATGGCGGGATTGTAGCTGCTATTTCCGATAGGAAAAGTGACATCCGCATCGGCGACAGGTCGAATGAGTGTCCCCGAAGCATTGGTTTGGATATAGTTATTGGCATCTGCACCTGCCACGGTTGCCATATCTGCAAGAGTTGCATCTTGGTCGTTTAAAACTAAGTGACCGCTCTGCAACTCCAAATGAGAACCAATCATGACATCTTTAGAAAGATTGAAATCATCAACAGCCACGTCGATGGTCAAGCTATCAAATTGTGTACTACCACTACCAGAAATATTGCTTGCTGAGCTACTACTGAAAACAATATTGCCGTCTGTGGAGGTAATCGCTCCACTGTTCACTAAGTCCATATCCTGTAGGACTAGGCTTGCATTGTTCACTTTGAGGTTGCCGCCTGTCACTTTGAGCTGTTTTGCATTCAGCATCATGATTGATGAAAAATAGATGATGAATGATAGAGCGATGAGTTTGACTGTATGTTGCATATTCAGTTTGTTTGTGTTGTAAGGAACGTGGAAAAATATAACCTACGCATCTGACTCGTTTTTTTTCCCTTTCTCTGCGTTGAAAAAATCCTTGTGTAGCACGGCTATGCGCAGTTTTTTCGCCTTGATAAAGAAAAAAATAACTTCGTCATTTTACGTACTTTATTTATTCCCAAGTCCCTAAAATCTAGAAGTGAATTCAGGTTATTTTTCTTCTGAAATGATCGTCGCTGTATTACTATCTTCTTGATTAATTTGCGCTTGCAATTGATGCAGCATCATCTCTAGCTGACTGATTTTATCAATTTGAGCCTTGAGTTTTTCATTCTCCACCTGCAATTCCTCAATCTGTACTTGCTGATCTTGCATGCCTTTCACCAAAAGTGGCGTCAACTTTGAATAATCTACCGTCCATGGATTGGTTTTGGCATCGTCTCCACCTTTGGTTACTGCCATTGGGAATACTTCGTAGAGTTGTTGGGCTAGAAAACCTGTTCGCGGTGTTTCGGAAGCATCGGAAGTGTAGTGGTAATCTCGAACGTCGATATTGAGAATGTCTTGCAGTCCATAATTAGTCGCTTGGATATTGGATTTGAGCCGTACATCCGAAGTCGTATTGAAGGAAACATCACTGCCTGATGCTTGGCGAATAGAGCCAATTTCTGTGCCATCGGGCGTTATAAATTGGAGAAAGTAAGCTAGTTTTTCATTGTTGATGACCGCTGACTCTTGACCTGCGATGATTTGAATTCCATTGTTAAATGCGTTGTTGGCATTGTTATCATTACTAACAACGAGTGGGAAAAAAGTGATGCCACCTTGCGATTCATTAATCGTCACTTGCTCATTGAAGAAAGACTCTTTATTGATGGTCAAAGAATCCCTTACGGTGACATTGCCATTGATTTCTGTATTGCCACTTTTGTACACAATCATCGCATCCGAGCGATTGGCAGCATTGATACCATTACCGATAACAAATGCTCGGTCTAAACTATCAAAATTATTGAAGCGGTTGGCAGTATAAGTCGTATTGTAAGTACCTATCGCAACCTCTGTGTAAGAAGGAACGCTTAAGTATCGTCCCAAAGCACCAGCAAAGGCACCACTGATGATGTTTTCATAACCAGTTGCAAAAGAACCGTATCCGCTTATTTGATGCTCTTGCCCAAATGCAGCAGCGTAATCTCCATTTACTACATGATATTCGCCAGCAGCAAAGGAAGCATAGCCATTTATTTGATTGTAGTAGCCAAAGGCTGCAGAAAACTCATCTTTTATAATATGCTCTTGTCCTGCCGCAAAGGAAGCATCATCTGTAATTTCATTGTAGTAGCCAAAAGCCGCAGCGTAATCTCCACTCAATATATTTTCCTTACCTCCAGCAAAACTATGTTCTCCACTTCCAATGTGATTTTCACCAAAAGCAGCAGAATAATCTCCGATATTGCTTTTGTCCCAATCGGCATTTTCAATCAATCCTGCTCGAAATGCACCTTTACTTTTATCAAAGAAGAACTTATACTCATCGCCACTTCCATAATTCAAACTATCTGCTCCGAAGACAAAGTCATCGTCATTGCTGATAGAATGAGTAATGTTGTTTTCAGAGGTAAAAACATCCTGTCCAATGGCTGTCCAAGCCGTTCCATTGTAATACCAAAAGCTATTTTCCTCATTGTCATAGACCATTAGTCCTGTGGCGGGAGTTGCAATCGCAGTGCGTTCGGCAGTGGTCATTCTTGGTATCAAAAATCCTTTATCTGAACTGCTGACGTCCAACATCGCCGAAGCGTCAGGATCAGCATTGTTTTCATTGATGCCAACTTGTGCTTTCGCAGCCCAAAAAGAACAAAAAGTAAAGAGGAATAGGAGTAATATTTTGATGTAGTTTGGCATGCTATGCTGTCTTTTGTTTATGTATTGAATCATTGCTACTTTATTTATTCGTTTGATATATGCTTCAAAATTTCTAGTAGTTTCTTCCAGTCTGTTTTTGAAAAAATGCTATAGGCAATATTT
>JBCDHX010000238.1:0-4521 GCA_038749535.1 Bacteroidota bacterium | reverse complement strand
TAGACCTTTTGATTCGTTTTGGGGCAATGCCAAAATGAATAGCCCGTCGGCTTGAGACAAATACCATGCTCATGTCGCTGAAAAATTGAATCATTTGATAAATCAAAGAGCAAAAAGGAATTTGATGCGTTTGCCCTAATTGATTGCTCAAAATCTCATTTTCTCAAATCTCATTCTATGTCTAGTATCTTTACCAAAATCGTCAATGGCGATATTCCCAGCTATAAAATCGTAGAAGATGATCAATATTTAGCTTTCTTGGATGTCTTTCCACTCAAAAAAGGACATACACTGGTCATTCCGAAGCAAGAGACGGACTATATTTTTGATCTAGAAGATAATCTGTTAGCAGGTCTAATGGTTTTCGCGAAAAAAGTGGCGAAAGCAATGGACAAAACCTTTGATTGTGAGCGGATTGGGGTAGCAGTCATCGGTCTGGAAGTGCCACACGCGCATATTCATTTGTTACCGATGAATCACATCGGCGATATTGATTTCTCGCAGCCAAAGCAGCAGTTTAGCGCGGATGAAATGAAAGAAATCGCTAATGCTATTCGTGCTAACCTTTAACTGGACTTTAGCCAAAAATGTAGAAGAAATATAAAAAGCCAAAGAACCCCTGGCAATGAGTAGAGTATATTGAGGTATTCGACCACTTCAACAACTCAAATATGAAGCCAAATTCGGTAATATCGCGCTTTTCATTTGCGTTCAGTAAAAAGGTCTGGAAAAAGCGGAGGTATTGCTTGAGGGTGCTATTTGCTGTCAAGGTACCGGGACGAACGCCCACAGACTCGCGTGCACAAGAAAATAACCGACCGGGCTAGGCAGTTCACTTGTTGGCTAGGCAGATAGGCACACTGCTTTAAACGCCTGATTTACTTGGTTGGAGACGCTTCTGATGCCATTTACGACTTGATGATAGAAGCGCAAACAAATGTCCAACATCGCCATTTGATACCGATATTGGACATTTAAAACGAAGAATTGATTTCCTTGAGCAAATCCTGCTTCAAACAGTTACCTGACAATGATTCCTTTGGCAAAAGTCCAAATTAATGACTTGCTTGGCTTTATCTTTTCTGGTTTTGAGCGCAGATTCGTCATTTTACACACTATCTTCGCCGCATCTATACAAAACGACTATGTTACAAACATCCAATCTTGCTTTTGCTTATGGTTCGGCTGAGCCGATTCGATTTCCTGATATTGTGTTCAATAGTGGAGAACAAGGGCTGCTGCTCGGCGAATCGGGAAGCGGCAAAACCACTTTACTTCATCTACTAGGCGGACTACGGACGCCGACAAAGGGTAAGGTACATATCGGCAAAACAGTCATCAACCAACTTTCTTCCGCCAAGCTGGACACTTTTCGAGGTCAAAATATTGGGATTATTTTTCAGCAGGCGCATTTTGTGCGGTCGTTGAGTGTATTGGAGAATCTGAAGTTGGCGCAAAAGCTAGCCGGATTGACGCCTAATGGCTCACGAATCGAAGAAGTGCTGGAGCGTTTGAATTTGGGACATAAAATCAATGCCTCAACCAAAGAGCTCAGTGTCGGAGAACAGCAGCGCATTGCTATCGCTCGTGCTATTATTAATCAACCTAAATTAATTTTGGCAGACGAACCGACTTCTGCATTGGACGATAAAAATACGCGCCAAGTCATTGATCTGCTCAAACAACAAGCGGAAGCTGTCAACGCTACCCTACTCATCGTGACGCACGACAAACGCCTCAAAGACGAATTTGCTAAACAAATTGAGTTGGGTCAATAAACTAACAGACTTATGAATCTACTACAACTGAGTTGGAAAAACCTAATGTACAAGCCGCTATCGACGACTTTGAGTGTGGTGCTGTTTGCGCTAGGTGTTGGTCTGATTTCCTTGCTCTTTTTGCTCAACAAGCAATTGGAAGAAAATTTCGAGCGCAATTTGGCGAAGATTGATCTGGTAATCGGTGCGAAGGGCAGTCCGCTTCAATTGATCTTGAATAGTATGTATCATATCGACGCGCCCACTGGCAATATTTCGCTCAAAGAAGCGCGTCCATTCTTGAATGCCAAACATCCACTAATCTCTCGCGCCATTCCATTATCAATGGGTGACAACTATCGTGGCTATCGCATTTTGGGAACGACTCAAGACATTGTTGATCTTTACAATGCTGAAATCAGTGAAGGCGAAATTTGGGAGAAAAATTTTGATGTGACCATTGGTGCTGCCGTGGCACAACAATTGGACTTGAAACTGGGCGATACGTTTTTCAGTTCGCATGGTTTTGCAGATGATGAAGACCTGGTACATGATGGCGGCGATCCTTTTGAAGTAGTCGGAATTTTAGCTCCTAGCGGAACTGTTGTCGATCAATTGATCTTAACGACCACCCAAACTTTCTGGCTCGTCCACGCTCACGAAGAGGAAGACCATGCGGGTCATAGCAGCCATAAAGTTGTCCCAAAACCATTGATGGAGGAGGATGATGAGGAAGAGATCACTTCTTTACTTGTTCAGTTCAAAGGGCGTAACTTCCAAGCCCTCAACATGGGACGCAACATCAACGAAAACACCGATATGCAAGCTGCCACACCTGCCATAGAGGTCAATCGACTTTTCTCTTTGGTCAATACGGGCGAGCAAGCGCTGCGGGCTTTGGCGGTCATTATCATCATTGTTTCGGCATTTAGTATTTTTATTTCGCTGTTCTCCTCTTTGAAAGATCGACAGTACGAGCTAGCACTCATGCGTGTCATGGGTGGCAAACCGAGTCAATTGTTTGTTTTAGTGATTTTGGAAGGTCTTTTACTCGCCATTTTAGGTTATGTAATTGGCATACTACTGAGTCATGGTGGCATGGCATTATTTGCAGGAGAGATTCAGGAAGCGTATCGCTACAATTTTTCGGCTTGGACGTTCTTGAAAGAAGAGTTGTATTTACTGATCGGTGCTTTGGTGATCGGTTTCTTAGCCGCAGTGATTCCAGCAGTGCAAGCTTCGCGAACGGATATTTCGGAGACTTTAGCGAAAGCTTAGAGAGCAGGAAGAGAGTTTTGAGAATTTCGAGAGATGAGAAGTTTCAAGAGCATAAGGATGTATATGTGTAAAAAGATGAATCATCTGCACGTCTCACCATCTTAAAATTTTTACATCTACCGTTTTCGCATTTTATGGTTTTTCTCATAGAAGCCGGGGTCTCGTTTGCGTACCCATTTGATGAATTTCTGCATTTGTTCGTGCTCACGTATAGATTCTGCGGTGTTGTAGGTGGTTTCTAGTTCTCGATTGGTGAAGACAGAATGGATTTTTTGATGGCAAATATTATGTATCAAGATCGTATCTTCAAAAGTGCCACCTCTGGATTTTGGAATCAGATGATGACGTGAGGTGTTGATATCGCCAAGTTCGCGTTGACAGATGGGACAGGTTTCGGTAGCCATTTCTTTATGGATAAAAAGAAGGTTTCAGATTCAAGTTCGGTTTCCATAGTCATTGCTTATTTAAATCGCAATGCCGCACACAAGATCCCGGTCGCCACTGCCACATTTAAAGATTCCATATCGTGCTTGCCGTAGCTCGGAATTTTGAGTTCGGCAGTGGCTAAAGTTTGTGCCTCTTCGGTGATGCCTCTGCTCTCATTACCCATGACAAGTATGCCCGGTTTCAACTGCTTTTGCTCATAAATGGACGTGCCGGAAAGACTACTCGCATAGATCGGTATATCTGGAAATTGTTGATGCAACTGGGCTAGTTCCAGTCGCGGTGCAGCTATACGCATGAATGCTCCCATCGAGGATTGTATGACCTTACTATTGAACAGGTCTGCACAGTCGGGAGAGCAAATGACATTTGGTATGCCAAACCAATCGGCGATCCGCAAAATCGTGCCCAAATTTCCTGGATCTTGTACGCGCTCTAAATATAGCGACCAATCAGACGAAACTGTCGCTGCGTTCAGCTCAGATTGCCATTGCACTACGACGGCGAGGACTTGATTGGCCGTTTTGAGTTGGCTGATTTTGTTGAGTGCCGTCGGCGTCACTTCTACTACCTCTGCCTTACGCTGTGCGACCAATTCCGTATTTTTAGTGTACCAATCAGATGTACACACAACAATAACTATCTTTACCGCTGAGGTACTCAAAAGTTCGCGCACAATCTTGTCGCCTTCCGCTACAAACTGCTGATGCTGCTGCCGAAATTTTTTCTGCGCTAAACTACGAATGTGCTTCGCACTGTTTTTGGACAATGCCATTTGGACTGCTTATAAATGGAACAATTGACAAAGCTAGCAGTTAATTTTAAATCAGCTCATTTAGAGCTTGTTGGGGATTTGTGATTTGAGTGAACGACCACTCTAGGTGACAAAACATTTAGAAAAGGGAAGAAGCGAAAAAAAGTGCTTAATGTTGTATGAAACCAAGCATTAAGCACCAATGCTATACGTAGTAATAAAGATAGGTAAAATATTGACCTGTCAGTTGGGCGGGCTGCATTTGTCACGCCAAAAATTCATTCAAGC
>JBCDHX010000237.1:0-4992 GCA_038749535.1 Bacteroidota bacterium | reverse complement strand
TTCTAGACCTTTTGATTCGTTTTGGGGCAATGCCAAAATGAATAGCCCGTCGGCTTGAGACAAATACCATGCTCATGTCGCTGAAAAATTGAATCATTTGATAAATCAAAGAGCAAAAAGGAATTTGATGCGTTTGCCCTGCCAAGTATTTGATAGATACCAATCTTCCTTACTATTTTTTGCTGTGGAATAATGCTGACTATATTCATCAGAAAGACATCAATGATGAATGGTTGGATAGCCAAATTTGGGATTACGCAATAGAGCATAATCTTACTATCATCACAAAAGATAGCGACTTTTCCAATCGTATTTTATTGAAACAGCCTCCACCCAAAGTTATTCACATTAGATTTGGCAATATGAAAATGAAACAGTTTTTTGGTACGATTAATCGCCTTTGGGATGAAGTTTTGCTGCTCAGTGAAGATCATAAACCAATCAACGTATTTGAGAATCGTGTAGAGGCTATTGATTAGTTGTGTTTCATCCTTTATGCCCAAATTCTGACAACCTCTCCTCCCCTACTGCGTTCCATTCGCGAACAATTTGATAAGAAGAACATGGCATACCGAAGTTTGCGCGAAGCAGCGAATGATCTAGAACGAAATGGACAGTTGATCCGCATCAAAAGTGAACTCGACCCCAATTTGGAGATGGCAGAAGTACATCGCCGTTTCTTTGATGCTGGAGCAGAGGCGATTTTATTTGAAAACGTCAAAGGCAGCCCGTTTCAAGCACTCTCCAATCTATATGGTACGTTTGAGCGGACGGAATTTTTGTTTCGACATACGCTTGATAAAGTCCAAAAAGTGATCGAACTCAAAGCCGATCCCGCCAACTTTTTCAAGAATCCACTGCGCTACGTTGGCGCACCTTTCACAGCGCTTTCAGCATTACCCAAGAAGCGATTGCTCAACAATCCTATTCTGCACGGCAAAACGACAATCGACAAATTGCCGCTCGTCAAATCATGGCCTATGGATGGAGGTGCGTTTGTTACATTGCCACAAGTGGTTACCTTGCCACCTCACACCAAAAGCGTCATGCAGTCCAATATAGGGATGTATCGGGTGCAGCTCAGTGGCAATGAATATGAGATGAATAAAGAAATCGGGATGCACTACCAACTCCATCGAGGCATAGGGGTACATCATACCGAATACAATAAAATAGATGAGCCGTTTCGGGTGTCGGTCGTGGTCGGTGGTCCACCATCGTATGCTTTCTGTGCCATCATGCCGCTACCGGAAGGATTGAGTGAAATGACTTTCGCCGGGATGCTCGGTGGCAGACGCTACGGCTACACTTGGCAAAATCAGCAACTACTGCCTAGCGATGCAGATTTCGTCATCACAGGCCTCATCCGAAAAAATGAGAAGAAGCCGGAAGGACCGTTTGGCGATCACTTGGGCTATTATAGTTTGGAGCATGATTTTCCGGTCATGGAAGTAGAGCAAGTCTATCACAGAAAAGATCCCATCTGGCATTTTTCAGTAGTGGGACGACCACCTCAGGAGGATAGTAGCTTTGGCTATTTGATTCATAAAATCGTGAAGCTACTGACACCGCAAGAGTTTCCTGGTATCAAGGAAATTAATGCAGTAGATGCAGCAGGTGTACATCCGCTCTTGCTCGCCATTGGTAGTGAACGCTATATGCCATTCCGTGAGCGCAAACCAGAGGAAATCATCACGCAAGCGAATCGCATTATCGGCTCTGGACAAACTTCTCTGGCGAAGTTCTTAATCATAGCCGCCAAAGATGACGATCCTCAAGTCACCACTCACGACATCGGCGACTTTTTCCGTCATGTGCTGGAGCGCGTCGATTGGACACGCGATTTGCACTTTCAGACACGTACGACGATTGATACACTAGATTATTCTGGTACAGGGTGGAATGAAGGGTCTAAACTGGTCATCGCTTGTTGTGGCGATAAAAAAAGAGAATTGGCGACGGAACTGCCACGCGACTTGTCTTTGCCGAATGGATTTAGCAAGCCTCGGTTTGTACAACCGGGTATTCTAGCCATCCAAGGCAGTCCATTCCGAGGAGAAAAAAGTAGAGAAGAGATGCGTTTGCTCTCAGATCATTTGCGCGCCTTTGATTGGGATCGCATTCCGATGGTCGTGGTCGTCGATGACAGTCAGTTTTTGACGGAGACGCTCAACAACTTTTTGTGGGCAACTTTCACGCGTACCAATCCATCCCACGATACTTATGGTGTCGATAGCTTCACTGAATTTAAGCATTGGGGCTGTCGTGGCGCATTGATTTTTGATGCGCGTACGAAGCCACATCATGCACCAGAGCTAGTACAGGACGCGGAAGTCACTAGAAAAGTGGACAAGTTATTCTTGAAAGGTGGCGAGTTGTACGGCGTGTTGCCTGGCAGTCGGAAAGTAGCTGTACCTGAGTTGGAAGTAGCTTAGAAAAATAAAAGAGTGGTGGCTTGCTAACAGATGTTATCAAACCGCCACTCGCATTCGCTCCTTCAACGCCTGCACATCATCTCGAAACCGCGCTGCCGAAATGAAATCCAGCTCCTTTGCTGCCTTCTTCATTTTTCGTTCCGTTTCTGCAATGGCTTTTTCTAGTTGGTCGCGGGTCATATAACCCACAACAGGATCAGCAGCTAGACTAGGCGCACCATCATCTTCGATATAGACATTTTTCTGCTTGCCTCGGATGTCGAGAATGGAGCGTTTATTGAGAATTTCCTCACGGGTTTTGCGCATCGTTTTGGGTGTGATGCCATGTTCTTCATTGTAGGCGATTTGAATGGCACGGCGTCGATTGGTCTCATCAATGGTCATCTGCATACTATCGGTGACTTTGTCTGCATAAAAGATGACCAGTCCATTGGCATTACGAGCGGCACGACCTGCTGTCTGTGTCAGAGAGCGATCATTACGTAAGAATCCTTCTTTGTCAGCATCCAAAATAGCGACTAAAGACACCTCCGGCAAATCCAAACCTTCTCTCAACAAGTTGACACCTACTAGGACATCAAACTCACCTAAACGCAGATCCCGCAAAATTTCGACCCGTTCCATCGTATCGACTTCGGAGTGAATGTAGCGCACTTTGATGTTGAGCTTGACGAGATATTTGGAGAGTTCTTCCGCCATTCGCTTCGTCAGTGTCGTGACTAAAACGCGCTCATCTCGCTCGATGCGCTCATTGATTTCATACATCAAATCATCAATCTGATTGATGCTTGGTCGCACTTCGATTGGTGGATCGAGCAAGCCTGTCGGTCGTATCAATTGCTCGACGATCGTACCACCTGTTTGCTCCAACTCGTAGTCGCCAGGTGTTGCACTGACATAGACAACTTGATTGGTCAAGCTCTCAAATTCATTGAAATTCAAAGGACGATTGTCCATTGCAGAAGGCAAACGAAAACCAAATGTCACCAAACTATTCTTGCGAGCGCGGTCGCCACCCCACATTCCACGTACCTGCGGAATAGTGACATGACTTTCATCAATTAACATCAAATAATCATCTGGAAAATAGTCGAGTAAGCAAAATGGTCGTGTTCCGGGTTGTCTGCCATCAAAGAAACGAGAGTAATTTTCAACGCCATTACAATACCCCAATTCTTTCATCATTTCGATGTCGAAAGTGGTGCGTTCTTTGATGCGTTGGGCTTCCAGAAATAGATTTTCCTTCTCGAAAAAGTTGACTTGATGGTACAGCTCATCTTGAATATCGCTGATGATTTGATTCATCCGCTCTTTGGGTGCAACATATAGATTGGCGGGAAAAATAGCGACATGATCGAGTGCTTCCAGCGTCTTTCCACTTTCTGTTTCTAGCTTTTTGATCTCTTCGATTTCGTCTCCAAAAAAAGTAACGCGATAGCCAAAATCCACATACGGCAAATTGATGTCAACTGTATCACCACGCACTCGAAAAGTCGCTCGTTTGAAGTCGGTTTCTGTCCTAGAATACAAACTTTCAACCAACTTATATAAAAACGTATTCCGCGTGATGACCTGCCCTTTCTTGATCCGAATGATACTCGTTTTATAGTCTTCAGGATTGCCCATACCATAGATGCAGGATACCGAAGCGACAATAATCACATCGCGACGCCCCGACAGTAAAGAAGAAGTTGCACGAAGACGTAACTTGTCCACTTCTTCATTGATCGACAAGTCCTTTTCGATATACGTATCGGATGTACTGATATAGGCTTCCGGCTGGTAGTAGTCGTAGTAAGAGACGAAATATTCGACCGCATTATCGGGAAAGAAGTCTCTGAATTCGCCGTAGAGTTGTGCGGTCAATGTCTTGTTGTGGGTCAAAATGAGCGTCGGGCGATCCAGTTCTTTGATGATATTCGCCATCGTGAAGGTCTTACCGGATCCCGTGACACCGAGCAATACTTGCGAAGGCTCTCCCTTTTTGACACCGGATACCAATTGCTTGATCGCTTCCGGCTGATCGCCTGTTGGTTTGAAAGGAGAATCGAGTTGAAAACTCATAGATATGTCGTCTATTTTGAGAAGGAAAGTGTAGCTCTATATAACTGTTTTAGGCAGGTGGAAGTTCAAACAAATTGTTGATTGTTTTGAGCTATGAGCGGTTAGCTATTAGACTTGTTACGTCGTAACTGATTATGGCGAAGCGGAGCAAATTTTATTTTGGATAAGGCAAAATTTTTCGGCATAGTCTAGCTGCGGCTAAAAATTTTAACACAGAACAGAATGAAATTTGCCCGTTGTAGTCAATCGAGATGCGGCGTAACAAGTCTATTCAGCACTTTGCTGCTCGGATTTACCACAAGAGTCCTAAGAAAAATCCCACAATACCTTTAAGGAATGCGAAATAAATAAGGTCAGAAAGATTGACACAGTTATTTTTTCGAGTTCAAGGCGAAAAACGTAGAAGATGCAGGGCATCAGCGAGGCTTTTCAACGCAGAAATCGGGAAAAAGAACAAGCCAAGAATCTTAGATTATTTGTTTCGCATCCCTAA
>JBCDHX010000236.1:0-5140 GCA_038749535.1 Bacteroidota bacterium | reverse complement strand
GGTATTCCATCCTTTGGGTCGTAAATTTGTCCCCAGACAATAAGGACATCTTTGTTTTTGTTTTTCCATCCTTCAAAGATCGTGCTTATTGTCTTTTCTTTCTTCCCAATTTAGAAAAGTGCACATTTGGTACACTACCAAATTTCTAGCAAATGTTTGTGCTAGAGATAAATTATTTGATACCTTCGTTCTATTATTTAGATTTAGTCTAATTAAAATTAACACTCACTTATCACTTTATTCATAATGAAATATACAATACTCTACCTATTACTATTCGCATCAGGGTTGCCTATGCTGGCTCAAAATGCTAGTATTTCAGGTGTGATCCGAGATGCTGAAAACATCGCCATTCCAGGTGTCAATATTTACGTTCAAGAACTAGAAAAAGGAACGGTAACGGATGTCAATGGCAAGTTTCTTTTTGAAGATGTACAGCCTGGCGACTATCAGCTGGTGGCTTCATTCATTGGTTACGAAACTCAAGAATTGAACGTCAATGTTACGAACGGACAACAAGCAACAATTGAATTAACGCTACAAGAAGGCGTCGATTTACAGACAGTCGAGATCATCGGGCGACGCGAGCGCGGTTATAAGAACACCCAATCTTTTATCGGTACAAAGTCGGCGACTTCTTTGATCGATGTGCCGCAGTCGATTAGCTATGTGACCAAAGAGCTGGCATTGGATCAAGCTGCTTTTCGACTGAATGATGTTGTCAAAAACATCAGTGGCGTCAATCAATTCTCGTTCTATAATGATATTTCCATTCGTGGACACCGTGTTTCTGGACAACGTAATTCTGGTACGCTTATCAATGGTATGCGCGCATTCACGAGCTTTTGGAAACAGCAGCTGATTCCACACATTGAGCGAGTTGAGGTCATCAAAGGACCTGCGTCGGCTTTGTTTGGCAATGCTTCGCCTGGTGGTACGATCAATCGAGTCACCAAAAAACCGTTGACAGAATCGCGGCAGTCGATTAGTTCTACTGTTGGGAGTTTCAATACGTTTCGCACTCTGGCAGACTTCACAGGACCGATGACAACTGACAAACGACTGCTCTATAGAGTCAATGTTGGCTATGAAAATTCTGGTAGTTTCCGCGATTTGCAGTTCGACGAAAACTTGATTGTCGCGCCTTCCTTCTCTTTCTTGCCGAGCGACCGCACGAGCTTGAACTTTGATATTGTGCTTCAAAATTCGGAAGGTCGTCTAGATCGTGGGCAGGCAGTTTTTGGCAACGGTGATCTGAATTCTGTTCCGATTACGCGCTCTTTGAGTGCTGCTAATGACTTTTTGAAAGAGGAAAACATCAATGCGACTGTTTCCTTCCAACATCGCTTCTCCGATAACATCACGTTCAATAGCATTTACATGCGCTCCAGCTATCGCGAAGATTTATTGGAGCATCGCACCGCCAACTCTTTTGCAGCACTGGGCGATGGCAGTTTTGATGAAGAAAAAGTGGCGATGCGTGTTTTCATTCGTAAGCGAAATTGGAACAACAACAATTTCAACAACTATTTGAATTTCGATTTCAATATTGGCGGATTAGAAAACCAGCTTTTGGTAGGTTACGACTATTTTCAGCAAATACTCGAACCAGGTGGTTCTCAATTGGAAGCGCGTTCTTATCTCTTACAAAATGGGACAGCGACCAATAGTTTCAACTTGAATAACAAAGACAATTATGTGCTAGATGCAGCAGGCAATCCGGTCACCAATGTCGCTCATTTTGACCTCACTTCGCCCAATGCCAATGCCATTCGAGACATGAGCGATTATGTCTATCGCACTCGAAATTTCAATCAATTCCTACAACGCAGCAGCGGTATTTATGTCCAAAATCAAACTAAATTTGGTGACTTTCGCTTATTGCTTGGCTTGCGTCAGGAATACTTTGCCGATCTCGTCAATTACAACACAGAGAGCGAAGAAGAAGTGAAGCAAGATGTCTTGATTCCGCGCATCGGCTTGGTGTATAGTTTGTTGCCTAATGTCAATTTGTATGGCACGTATGTCGAAGGTTATCAACCACAAACGGCGAGTGTCATCAACGATCCCAATGCAGGTGGACCTTTTGATCCTTTGGTCAGCAATTTGATTGAATTTGGTGCCAAATCAGAATGGTTCAATCGCCGATTGAGTGCATCGGTAGCGGTTTTTCGATTGGAGCAACAAGGTGCACTTTACAACGCCAATGATCCAAGCCGCCCAGATTTATTGGCACAAATAGGAGAAGAATTATCGCAAGGTATTGAGTTTGATGTCGCGGGGCGTATTAGTAGCAATTGGAGCATTGTTGCTAGCTATTCCTTCAATGATGCGACTATCACAGCTAGCGACGACGAGTCTGAAATTGGACGCCAAAAACCAAATGCGCCACGCCATACTGGTAATCTATGGACAAAATACATCATCGGCGCGGGTGCTTTGGAAGGATTGGGTTTCGGTTTTGGTGCTGACTTTGTGAGCGAACGCTTTGGTTCTATCGTTCGTACGCCTGAACCACCACTGTTCCCAGGTTACGAATTGTTGAATGCAGCAATTTACTACCGCCTTGACAAATTTCAAATTCAAATGAACATCAATAATCTAGCCGATCAGACACATTGGGTAGGTGGCTATGATTTCATTCGAGCTTTTCCAGGTGCGCCGCGAAATGTTTTGATGACAGTGTCTTATACATTCTAAAAATGGATTGGATCAGGGGTGTTTTTTTAAGAATACTGCTTATCCAGATAAAGCGTGTTTCATACAGTAATCATTGTGTAATATAGGTGGCAGGTTCGAGGCAATCTCGAATTTGTCGCTTATATTTATGCTATATGAACAAACAAAAAACAGTTGATACATCGATGGTCATCGGTCTTGTCGTGCTGACGATAGCGATATTACAAGGCATTGGTTTGCGGCTATTCATTCCTGCTATGAGTGGAGGAATGGATAACCTCACGCTCGTTCTTTTATCGGGCTGTACCGCGCTGATGTTTATGCCATATACGTTACGGTTAGTGGTGCGAAAATTGGATTGGCAGTATTTGATGATCGCTTTGTTTATCGGTGCTGTCAGTGGTTTGATTTCGGGACATTTTTGGGATTGTTTGTTGTTCAATATATTAGTCGCAGCAATAAGTTTGAGTTGTTATTGGCTAGTCAAACGCTTTTCATTATCGACCACCTCAGAAATGATGATTAACTTTACGCTTTTAGCCGTTATCAGTTTGGGTGTCAATATTTTGGGACATCAACTTGTCGGAAAAGAGGCTGTGTTTTATCTGTCGCTTGTCCTTTTCACCGTCAAAAATTATCTGGTCGTCGGTGGCATTTGTGTATGGATTAACAGTAAACTCACGTCATCTATCAACACGAGTCGTAAAGATGAAATTCAATCGAAAAACCTTTTTCAAAATTCATCAGTGGATCGGTATTAAGCTGAGTATCCTGTTTTTTGTGGTTTGTATTTCAGGTACGTTTGCGACCATTAGTCACGAAATAGATTGGTTGATTTTTCCAGGTTTGCGAGCAACGCCAAGTGAAGAATTGGCTTCGAGAAATAATATTCGAGAAGCAGTAGCAGCCACTTATCCTGAAGGTAAGATCACCTTTTGGTGGGGCGCAGAAGAAGACTATCTATGTGATATTTTATATGTAGAAAACGAAGGGCAGCGATGGTATGTTTTTGCCAATCGTCGCACAGGCGACATTCAAGGAGCGACCACTTTGACCTTTCAGCGATTCATGCGCGATCTGCATTATTTTCTCTTTATTCCTTTTCAAATCGGTCATTTCACGGTACTCATTTTCGGCTTTCTACTCTTCATCTCGCTAGGCACAGCGCTATATTTTTACAAGAAATGGTACACCAAACTTTTTGAACTCAAAACTGGCAAAGGAAAAGTGGTGTTGTTCCGAAGTTTACATCGTTTGGTAGGTGTTTGGTCAGTACCCTTTGTGTTGCTTTTTTCCGTCACGGGTATTTGGTACTTTATGGAGCGCACCAACATCGCAGGGATTGCCAAGACCGCCAATATGAAAACGCCTACATTAGAAACTGCTGCTTTGGACTCGACAGATTTAGATCAATTCAGCTATCAAATAGATTATGATGCGATTGAAATGGCAGCCCAACAACACATTCCGAATATCAAAGTCAGTGACATCATTCCACCTTCTAAAGTCGATCAGCCCATTTACCTAACAGGCAAATCAGACATTCCACTCGTCCGCAATCGCGCCAATCGCGTTTACTTGCATCCCACCACTTATGAATTGATTGACATTCAAAAAGCAGAGGCGATCAACACCCGTACTTGGCTCAATGACATTGCCGACCCGTTACATTTTGGCTATTTTGGTGGCTTGGTGACAAAGCTATTGTGGTTTTTCGGTGGCTTAGGTATCTCAGGTCTAGTCTTGACAGGATTTTGGATCAGTCAAAAGCGAAAAGTGCGCAGCGAACGACAGCAAAAAATGCAGCGCATGGGCAAATGGAAGCCAGTCAACATCGGGCTAGGATTTTTGACAATGGGCTTTATGTATGCCATTTTGATTAATCGCTACGCTGCTTCTATTGCTCTCCTCATCGCGATCACTATCATTATTTCTTTACTCATTACGGCTTGGTGGTATGTGTTTGACTATCGGATTCGGAAGGTGGTGGAACGGGAGTTAGCGAAAGCCTAATACTTCTTCTTTGAGAATTGTGATGAAATCGCTGTATGATTGCCATTTGTTTGAAATAAGCAAACTCATCGCAGTTTTTCGTATCTTTTCAAAAAAATTGAACCAATGAAACGAAAAACACCTAACCACTGCACACCAAGGAACAATCAACCTCTGAAAGTAAAATTGATACGTCTTGTTCTGCTTGCACTGCCTTTCACCCTTTTCATCCAATCCTGCCAAAACACACCAACCAAAACCATCCAACCTGAAGATGTCAACTTCAAATGGGAAGCCAAAGATCCAATTTTGGATGCTTTTATGTTCGATGAAGAAGATTGGATAGCGATCAAAGACCCTTCTATCGTACAGCACGAAGGGCAATGGCATTTGTTTTGTACGCTTCGTGGAAAGGAGCGTTCGCACGCGATGGTTTATACGGCTTTTGACGATTTTGAAAATGCAGCTG
>JBCDHX010000235.1:0-5233 GCA_038749535.1 Bacteroidota bacterium | reverse complement strand
CGCTTGCGGGGCCAAAATGAATAGCCCGTCGGCTTTGCCTGTCCCGACTCTCGGGGAGACAAATACCATGCTCATGTCGCTGAAAAATTGAATCATTTGATAAATCAAAGAGCAAAAAGGAATTTGATGCGTTTGCCCTGAGCACAGTGACCGGACGACTCAACAATCGTCCGATCACTCTGACGTCTACCTAAGAAACGAGGACAAAATAACATTACAATTTTATCTTGAATCTTTTCCAACTAAGTGCGTTAAAAAGCCTCGTTCCTAATTTTACTCTACTTTGCTAAAATCCATCAGCAAAATCAGCTCCAAACCATCGACGTCCATTTTCAAAGCAACATTCATATAGTCACCCGTGTAAGCGTATAGCCCTGAGACTTCACCGCCGAACTCTCGATAGTGATCGTATCCTTGCAGTGTGATTATGCCCAAATCAGGATCTTCCACTTCCTGTTGTTGAAAGTCAAATGTAAATCCGGTTCCCTGATCTTGTAGATTGCTCCCGACAAACATCAGTTCACCATCTTCGTAAAATTCGATGCGGTCGTCATTGAGAACTTTGACACGCATCACACCATCGTCATCCGTATCAGAACCAAGAGAAGAAAGGCTACCCGTCGTCTCATTGATGACGTAGAAGCGGGTATAATACTCATAGCTGGCGTTAGCTTCTAGAAATTGAGCATTTTCAGGATTGACGACATCTTCATCTTTGTTGCAAGCAGTCAAACTAACTAGAGCAACTAACGCGACCAGTAAAAAATGAATATTACTTTTGAACATTTGAATCGTTTTCATTTGAATTGAATTTTATAGTGTGAATGAATAACGACACAAAGATGCAGTCATAACTTGCTCAAAAACAGTCTATTGCAGTCAAGTCAGAAAAGAAGGGAGTCAGTACGTGTAAAGGAAGTGTCAAATAAAAAACGGAAGCTGCAAACACTGCAACTTCCGTTTTTTCTAAGGGCTAGAAGGAAATGGCTCCTAGTAAAATTTCGATCTGTTGTCTTCGATATCCGCATATTTACGGAATCCTTGCACGATGTTCGTGCTCGCTTGATTGCGCACATTGCCTGCGATGGAGCGACGAAGCTGAGGCACATTGGCAGGTGTAGTATTCTGTGGTTTGTTCGTCACACTGATGACATAGACACCATTATTACCTGCGATAGGCGCAGAAACTGTTCCTACTTCACTCATGAAGGCAGTAGAAATCACTTTCGGCTCACTACCCAAGCCCGGCAAGAAAGCAGAACTGAAACTCACATTGGTCGCTGTATCCACTTCTGTACTGTATTGGCTAGCGACTGCTGCTAGATCTTTGCCGCTGATCGCTTCCTTTATCATCATCGCTTTCTTCTCATTGCGCACAGCGTCTTCGATTTCTTCCTTAGCAGTAGCTACTGTAGGCATACCCGCTTTACGGATACCTTTGAGTGCTGTTACCACAAATTTGTCGGTATAGAAATTGACATCATCTTGAAAAGCATAGGCTTGTGCCGAAACATCGCCTACATCTGCTTTTGAGCTAAACGCCCATTTCACAATGTCTCTAGAGCTTTGGTTGCTACCTAGCTCGCCTATTACGTAATCATTCGCGCCTACTCCATCGGAGGTCAATACATCCAAATCACCATTTTCAGCAGCAGCCTGTAGCATGGCTTCACGCGTGCTATGATCAGAGGCAAACTTCAATGCTTTTTGATTCACTGCATTTTCAGTCGCACTACTTGGTACGATTGGCTCAGATATATATCCAACTTGGACACCCTCTTCATTGCTGATATACTTTCTACCTGTCACTTCTACTAGGTGAAGACCAAACTGAGTCGCGATGATATTCAACTCATCAGGCTCAGCATCATAGAAGATCAAGTTGTTGAATGCAGGCACCATCTGACCTGGAGAAGCATACCCTAGATCGCCACCTTTATCTCTAGTTCCATCAGTGCCAAACTCAGCAGCCATCGCTGCAAAAGTCGCATCGCCAGCTTCGATCACATTTTTGATACTATCTAATGTCTGAAACGCTTGCACCATACCTGCTTGATCTTGTGCAGGGATCAAAATGTGACGCGCCTCTACTGAGTCAGGGATCATTTTACGATTCAGGACTTTCGCCAATTTGAAAGCATTGTCCTCCTCATAAGGTCCATAGACTGTGCCCACAGGAAGACCCATCAAGGTATCCGCTACACCTTCAGGAAGTGCATCTTTTTTGTAGTAGGCAGCATCGAATGTGCTGTAATTACCCCTCAAGAAAGTAGTATCATTTTCTGTCTTTTCAAAATCTGCGCCGATCTCCTCGACTTCTTTGCGAATCTCTGCAATGTCTGCCTCCGTCGGTTCTACCGGGAAGATGATGTAATCCACTTTGCGTGTCTCTTCATCCGTCTCGTATAGCGCACGATTGTCGGAGAGATAATTTTCGTAGTCTTTATCGGTTAGCTCTACACTGGCGTTGTCGATCTCATCGAAAGGAATCTGAACATAAGCAAAATCAACCTGTGCATTTTGATCTGCGCCCACCATTTCTACTTGCCATGTCGGTGCGTAAATAGACTTGGCAACTAGATTACCCAATTTTTTCTTTAGGCGATCTACTCGGATTTCTTTCTCTTGGTGTGCCCAAAATACACGCTGCTCCGGATTCGTAAATGTATTATTGTCAATCGCATCGCGGTAACTATTCAAACGCGTTCTATCCACCTGAAAAGTAGCATTGTCACGGAAACGCGACTCAATGATGGGACTCAAATTATCACCAAACTGCAACTCCCGCAATTCTTTAGGACTCACACCCAACCCAACTTCTTCTGCCTCTTGAGAGATCAAAGCTTCATCGACGAAGTAGTTCCACACAAAATCACGCTGATTGAACGTATTGTCTGCATTGAATAGTCGCTCTACACTATTGAATTCTTGGTAGCTTACTTTTCGCCCCTCAATCTCTGCAATCGTATTCGCATTGCTACCGAATACACTCTGCTGACCGGAAGTCATATCCATGACGATGAATCCACCTAGACCTAATGCCAATAGCACGACCAATAGCCAACTGTTATCTCTGATTTTTCCAATTAATGCCATTCTTCCACTTACATTTTTTGTTGCCCGAAATCAGCACGTGATAGGGCACTATTCCATAGTCTAAACGCTCGAACAGTACGTTCGATTTTTCCAAAGAACCGCAAAAGTAATCCCTTTGCGTTTCAATTCATAAAGAATTAGTAAAAATTGTGCGCCTGCCACCTGTTGAATGGATAAGATCAAAGTTTACAACTTGTGCTACTGTGGAAGGAATGAGCAATATTCAGCGAGTGACTTCGAGTGAATTTGCAGACTATCAATACGCCCCCGTCGCCAACATGACTAGCGTACAAGCATACTCCGTATCTATACCTCTTTCTTTGGCTTTCTTGACCAAAGTTGGGTTCTCTGTGCCAGGATTGAAGATGATGCGACGCGGTTGCAGTGACAAAATATAGTCGTAGTAGGCTTCTTGTCGTTGTGGATTGAGGTAGAGCGTGATGGTATCTACATCTTCCAGTTCAGGACGCTCGTTGATGATGTCAATGTCGGCGACGCTTCCTTTTTTGATACCAATAGGAATGACTTCTTCTCCATGATTTTTGAGTCGATGGACAGCAGAATAGGAGACTCTAGCAGGATTGGTGGAAGCACCGAGGACAACTGTTTTTGACATGATGTTATTCATTTTTAATGGCAGCGACTTTCAATAGCTCAGAGGACAGTCCGACGGTAGTAAACTCGATTCTTGAATACGATTTTTATTATCGAATGTCATCAATTTCTATCCGGTCAAAACATTAGCCACATTTAACCATTGTGTTGAGGTAGTTAATGATAACTATATCTCCCGATTGAATGTTTGCTCTCTGACAATGCTACTTTCCGACAAGTCGCAAGGCTGACATTTCTAAAATATGATTTAGAAGTATCGTATTTTTGATCATAGTTCATTCATTATCATAGACCTTTCTTCTAATATGTTCACAAAAAAAATATATCCAAATGAGATCAGTAAGCAAGAGCTGGATCGCTATTTGGGTATGGGGTGGTACAGAATGGGGCAAGGTATATTTACTTGTCACTTCTTGTCTTTCGGCGAACACATCTACTCCGCGCTATGGCTACGGCTAGATCTCAATAACTTTAGCTTTAAGAAAAGTCAACGCCGCTTATTTAGAAAGAACAGCCATTTTGAGATTAAAATCCGTCCGGCACACATCAATCGACAAAAGGAGGATTTGTATCAAAAGTATCGTTGGCATAGTTTCAAAGGGAATATCTCCATCAGCCTACGCGACTCGCTGCTAGATGGCAAACGCTACAATATCTACGATACTTTAGAGTGCTGCTTATATGATGGTGATAAACTGATAGCCGTCAGTTTTTTTGATCGTGGCAAAGATACACTGGCGAGTATTATGGGAATGTATGACCCTGATTATCAAGCCTATAGCTTGGGGTACTTTACGATGCTATTGGAGATAGAATACGGCATCGACAATGGCTATGCCTACTACTATCCCGGCTACATCGTGCCCGGTTATCCGCGATTTGATTACAAAGCGCGCATCGGAACAGTAGACTACTATCAGATCGCTTCCAAGCAGTGGCTACCGTTTGAAGGAGCAGAAGTTGTCGATTATCCACTCCAAAATATGGAGAAGCGGCTGGAACTACTGCATACAGAACTCAAACGCTATGGCATTTCGAGTCGGATCTACTTTTATCCACTTTACGAAACGCATATTTTCTCTTTCTGGGAAATTGATTATCTAAAATATCCAGTCTTCCTTTGGTGCGATACGCTCGATGGCTCTTCTGAATATCTACTGGTCGTCTATGATTTATCCAAACAGACCTTTTTACTCTTACAATGCGAATTGTTGGGTAAGCTACCTGTATTTCTGGAAGAGCTCTTTGAAGATAGACAAGGTGAGCAACCTACTTTCTTGGAAACTTTAGTGGTCAAGCACACAATTGTTATTGAAGAAAGTACGACTGATTTTGCCATTTCGCTATCCAAATTAAAACGACTACGACGTTTCAAATAGACTAGGGCAAACGCATCAAATTCCTTTTTGCTCTTTGATTTATCAAATGATTCAATTTTTCAGCGACATGAGCATGGTATTTGTCTCCCCGAGAGTCGGGACAGGCAAAGCCGACGGGCTATTCATTTTGGTCCCGCAAGCGG
>JBCDHX010000234.1:0-5289 GCA_038749535.1 Bacteroidota bacterium | reverse complement strand
GTGCTATTGACTAAAAAGGGCGCAGTAGGATCACTGACATCAATCACTTTAAAGTCTTCTGTCCATTGATCTACTATGTAAGCAAAATTACCCTCAACAAGAATATCATTTGGCGTTCTTCCTATTCCTAGACTACCTACTTGACTGATTGCTGTGGGTGTACTGATATCAATAACTTTCAAATCCCGACTTCCCTGATCGATTACATAAGCATAATTGCCTGAAATGGCTACCTTACTTGGCTTTCCTCCAATACCTAAGGTGTCTATAAGAATAGGGTTTTGTGGATCGTTTGCATCTATGACTTTTAAATCATTAGCTGCTTCATCTGTCACAAAAATATAATTCCCCGAATTAGCAATCGCAGTAGGGGTATTTCCAATTCCTAATTCGGTGATTATTTCAGAATTGGTAGGGTCACTAATGTCTATGACGAACATGCTATTCGTGCCATCATCAACCACATAGGCGTAGTCGTCAATTATTGCAATATCTAGTGGATCAAGACCAATACCAATGCTATCACTTAGGGTTGGTGCATAGGGATTGCTGATGTCTATCACTCTCATATCCTCGTCGCTACTGTCAACGATGTAAGCAAAATTACCTGACAACAAGATCGCTCTTGGAAATGAACTAACACCTATACTTCCAACCTCGACGGGAGCAGCAGGATCACTCACATCTATGACTTTTAGATCATCAGAACCTCTATTAACAACATAGACGTAGTCATCTTTATAAGCGATATCCGCAGGACTACGCGACAGATTGGTACTGCTGATTAGGCTCAAGCAATCAAAATTGGGCTCAGAAGGGATGTTTTGTAGCAAATCAGTCGCTGTTAATCGCTCTGTTCCATTACGGATTTCGTTCCATTGGTCGTTGTCGTAGTACCAAAAAGTCACGGTTGAAGTGTCATAAACCATCAAGCCATTGGCAGGCGAGACGATGTTTTGCCGTGCGGTACTGTCCAATCTTGGAATGAGTAAACCTTTGTCGCTGCTGCTGACATCAAGCATGGCGGATGAATCTGGCGCATTGCCGTTTTCGTTGACGGCGACTTGGGCGTTGGCAGTAAATGAAATCCCGATAGCTATCGGGATAAGAATTAAAAAGGATAGGATGTGTTTTGTTATATTTTTCATGATACTTTTTGAATATCGAATATCGAACAAGGAATGACGAATGTCGAAGTAGGTACACGTCCTATTGGCATACTTCGTTATTCGGTGTTCAATATTCGGAGTTCGTTATTTTTTCACTCTGCTTTAATGATAAAATTGATCGTATAAAAAGGTGGCATATTATTGTGTGCTTGATTACCACCTGTCGAGCTTGTAGTTTCTGTTTTCCCTGAAAGATCCAAATCTGTTACATTATTACCACCTCCTCCTTTGCTTCGCTCACCAAAAGTGATACTATGTGAATGTGCGGGCATTTCATTGATGCTTAGCGTATGCGTTTCTGCACCAGCTTGATCGCCAATATTTCGTCGAGTCAATCCAGACAAGTTTTGGGAATCACTATTGCTGTATTGTCCCAAAGGAAAGCGACCTCTGAAATCGGGGAGCGTGTTACCTCCTAATACGCTATTTAAATCAGGATAGGTAGAAGTATTGAAAGTAGAGCCGTCACAGAGTAGCCAACCACTGGGAGCAGTTTCGGTGGGCCACATTTGGATCGTGCCAACGGGTGCTAGACTCGATAAATCAACAGAAACGTCTGATTGTCCATCGTTTTCTAAAGAAAGGAGCAAAGTATTACCAGATAATTCAAACTTGTTGATGATCTGATTGTCCGTATCTGTATCAATACTAGATAAATCCACGGTTTGATCGGCTTCGCCATCATTTTCTAGGGAAAGCTCTAGGGTTGTGCCATTTAGGTTGAATTTGTCAATCGTTTGATCGTCAGTATCGGTATCCAAGCTACTTAAATCAACGGTTTGCTCTGCTTCACCATCATCTTCTAAGGAGATCGCTAAAGTTGTACCATACAATCGAAGTGTGTCTATCATTTGATCGTCGGTCCCTACATCGGTTAGCTCTGAACCATCCCCTACAAAAGCAGTAGCAGTAACAGTTCCTTTCACGTCTAGTGCGGTAGAAGGATTATTCGTACCTATGCCTAATTTAGCATTAATGAAAGCTTCTCCATTGCTCTCATTTTCCCACCGCCAAATATCATTTGTTGAAAAGGAGACCCCAAATAAATCCATATCCCCATCTGCATCTATATCTGCTACATCGCTATGAGTAAGACTTAAATCTAAGTTGGAGTTGATACTTCGCTTAGTGAAATTCTCATTGCCATCATTTTCCCACCATGCTACTTCCTCCTCTCCGCAATCCCCTGCAAAAACATCCAAATCCCCATCATTATCTGCATCTATTGTATTAACCTCACAGGGATTGGTAAGCGTAGCAATTACTCGCTTCGTAAAATTCTCATTACCGTCATTTTCCCACCATGCTATTTGGTTTTCATTGTTAGAGGCTGCTAGCACATCTATATCGCCATCGCCATCTAAGTCAGCTGCGTGTACATCATCTACATTATCAAAATCATCATCCAAGCGACGTTCTGTGAAATTTTGGCTACCATTATTTTCCCACCAAGAAACAATAGAAGCGATTCTAGAACACCAAGCAAAATCTATATCACCATCGCCATCCATATCTATGGGCAAAAGTTCTGTCGTATTAGCCGATCCAGAAATGATTCTTTCTGTGAAGTTTTGATTACCGTCGTTTTCCCACCACAATATTTTAGCAGATCCACCTCCTGCTATTGCATCCATATCTCCATCTTGATCTAAATCAACTGCTCTCCCTATTTGTAGATTATTACCTTGAAATCTTTCACCTAGTTCATGTTTGGTGAAGCTTTGGTTGCCATCATTTTCCCACCAACAGATTTCTACTTCAAAGTCTGTAGAAGTAGCTAACACATCTATATCGCCGTCTCCATCTATGTCCGCAGCATCGGCATAAGTGAGTTCGTCAAAATTGTTATCTATATTCCGTCTAGTAAAGTTCTGATCTCCATCATTCTCCCACCAAGCTATGTCCTCTGCGCTTTTCGCCGCCGCTAACGCATCTATGTCTCCATCGTTATCCACGTCAATCGCTTTTATACTGATTGCTCCATTAAAACTTAAATCGAGTGTGCTTCCCTCAAAAGTAGTTGAGTCATTTGGTAGCAATTGCATCACTTCTCTACCTTCTACATCAAAGCGAATTACGTCGTCATCTATACTTTTTTCTACTTGTATTTTCGTATCGTCATCTGTATCAGCTAGTTGCTTCGGATTTCCACCTTGTATTTCTGTCCAAGAAGAGCTGTAAAACCAAAAACTATTTGTCGTGCTATCAAAAACCATCAAGCCATCGGCAGGCAAAGCGATGTTTTTTCGTGCGGTGCTGTCCATTCTCGGAATAAGTACGCCTTTGTCCGTACTGCTTACATCAAGCATGGCGGAAGGGTCGGGAGTGGAGTTGTTTTCGTTGATGGCGACTTGGGCGTTGGCAATGAAGAAGGAAAAATTAAAAATTAAGAGTGTTAGTAAGTATTTTGTTATGTGTTTCATATTTTTTGCTTCTAAAAGTGATCTTGAAATAGTGTCGGTAATGATGAAGAGGCGTTTTGAATATCGAATATCGAACAAGGAATATTGAATTTCGAAGTACACGTCCTATTGGCAAAACTTCGTAATTCCTTGTTCAGCATTCAGGATTCCTTATTCTACTCGTCGCCTGTACTACTTGTGGTTGTTGAATTGTTATCGACTTGTGCTTGTAATTGATGGAGCATAGCTTCAAGCTGATTGATTTTCGCTGTTTGCCTCTTCAACTCCTCAATTTCCGCTTGCTGCGCATTGATTCTTGCCTCTTGCTCTTTATTGACTTGTATCAAAAAAGCAGCCATAGAAGCATAATCTACCGAGCGATAGCCCTCACTATCGTAATGCACCAATTCAGGAAGTACTTGCTCCAGTTCTTGCGCCATCACGCCGACTTGTCGACTCGTATCTGCTGTACTACTTTTCCAATAGAAATAATAGCCATTGAGCGCATCCAATTTATCTAGCGCATCAGGCAAAAGTGTAACTCTTTCTTTGAGTCGTTCGTCAGAAACTGCCCCGTTATAGTCCCAGATTAATTCTCCAAGACTATTGACCATCAATAGTTGCCCAGATAGGGGACTATTTGCAGGGAAAGTATAGCCCATATCATCATTATTTGGATCAACAGTGAGCAAGCCATTGATTTCTGTATTGCCATTTTTATAGACGAGAAGCGCATCGGATTTACTAGCTGCGCTTTCTCCATTTCCGATGACAAATAGTCTGTCGTCTTCGTCGAAGCTCGTTGTATTATTGGGTGCGTAGTCGGTATTGTAAACACTTGTGGCTACTTCTGCAAAAGAGAGTGCTTCCGTTCGCGAACCTAGAGCTGTAGAGTTCTGTCCACTAGCCGTAGTGAGGAAGCCCAAAGCGGTCGAGAAATTACCACTAGCCTTAGTAGAAGCACCTAGAGCCGTCGAGAAGTCACCACTCGCTGCTGTAGAGCTTCCAATGGCAGTAGAAGTATTGCCACTCGCGACTGTTCCGCTGCCTAGCGCAATCGTATTCGCGCCAGTTGCTAGAACATCTATTCCCAGACCAATAGAGGCAAAACCAAGACTATCTTGATTCCAGTTGTCATCCAATACGGAACCGACTCTAAATGCACCTTGAACGTTGTCGAAGAAGAATTTTGTTTGTTGTGTACCACTTGTGTTGTCTAATTCGGCTGCGCCAAATAGGAAGTCGTCCGAATCGCTAGTAGATTGTGTCAATCCATTTTCCGTGCTGAACGCAGCAGTCGAAAGAGTTAGATTGCTCAAATCCACCTCACTGCCATTGCTGATGGAAAGGCTGTTGCCATTGAGGCTGAGGTCTTGAAGTTCATTGCTTGCGTCCGTGTCGCCATCTTGCGAGCCTGCTAGAGAATTGTCGAAAAAGGATTGCGAGCCATCTTCGTTATTGAGGCGTACGATTAAGGGGTCTGAACTTCCTGAACTACCAGTCATACTTACATCTGAAAAGCTAACTTCGTTCACGAACGACCCTAATGCATAAATGACATTTTGGGGACTAATACCAATGCCATACGCAAAATCTCTAGAAGAATCGTTACTTGTTCCTTTTTCTACCCACTCAAAATTGCCATCGGTATCGTATTTCAGTACAAAGACTTCATCTCTACTTGCTGTATTTACAATGATCGTATCAAAATCCATCAT
>JBCDHX010000233.1:0-5298 GCA_038749535.1 Bacteroidota bacterium | reverse complement strand
GAAATTGACTCGTTTTAAATGGATTGTTGTTTTCTCATACTTGTAAAGAGAAAACAATGAGCGATTTGAAACGCTCAAAAAGTCAATTCTTTATTGAACTCATACAGCCTATGGAAGATAGAATAGCCAAACTCGTAGAAGCCAAATTCCAAGAGGAAGAATGGGATGATTGCTTTCTAGTCGATATTGAAGTGAAAGGCAACAATCGAGTAGAAATATACATCGACAGCGATGAGGCATTGACGTTACGAAAATGTCAAAAAGTGAGCCGCCACGTAGAAGCTGTGCTAGATGAAGAATTGTGGTTGGGCGAAAAATACACCATTGAGGTGTCTTCGCCAGGTGTAAGTCGCCCTTTAAAACTAAAGCGACAGTACGCCAAAAATATCGGTCGCAAGATTGAAATCAAACTAACAGAAGGTAAAGAAGAGGGTAAACTCGTAGCTGTAGAAGAAGATCAAATCATGATCGAAAAGCGGGTAAAGCGCAAAGAAGGTAAGAAGAAAATCAATGAACTCGTGACTATTCCTATTGCATTTGACCAAATAGAACAAACTAAAGTAAAGATTAGCTTTAAGTAAGCTAATACACAATAGCACATAATATGATTAATTTAGTAGATACTTTTTCCGATTTTAAATCGGTCAAAAACATAGACCGTCCGACGATGGTACGGGTCTTGGAGGATGTCTTTCGGACACTCATCAAGAAGAAATACGGTTCAGACGAAAACTTTGATGTCATTGTCAACACCACCAAAGGTGACCTTGAATTGTGGCGCGTACGCGAAATCGTGTCAGATGGTGAGGTCACAGACGATAGAAGTCAAGTGTCTATTTCTGAGGCATTGATGATTGATGATGACTACGAGATAGGTGAAGAATGCTATCAGCAATTGTCATTGATTGACTTTGGGCGTCGCTCCATTATGGCGGCTCGTCAGACGTTGATTTCCAGAATCATGGAACTCGAAAAAGAGGAAATTTACCGCAATTACAAAGAGCGCATCGGCGATGTCATCACCGGAGAGATCAATCAGGTCATGAAGCGCGATATTCTTGTGCTCGATGATGCGACCAATAACGAAGTGGTCATGCCGCGCAACCAAACCATTCGTGGTGACTACTTCCGAAAAGGAGATATCGTACGTGGTGTCATCAAGACCGTCGAGATGCGCAACAACAATCCGGTCATCATCATGTCGCGTACGGACAATAACTTCCTAGCCAAATTGCTAGAGCAAGAAGTACCGGAAATCGAAGATGGTTTGATTACCATTCAGCGCATAGAGCGACTGCCAGGCGAGCGTGCCAAAGTGGCCGTAGAGTCTTACGATGATCGTATCGACCCGGTCGGTGCTTGTGTCGGTATGCGTGGTGCGCGTATTCATGGTATCGTTCGTGAGTTGCGCAATGAAAACATCGACATCATCAACTTTACGAATAACGATAGCTTATTCATTCAGCGATCTTTGACACCTGCGAAGGTCAACTTGGCAGCCATCGACTTGGATTCAGAAGCTAAGCGAGCCGCCGTTTACTTAGAACCGAACGAGGTATCTTTAGCCATTGGTAAAGGTGGTAGCAATATCAAACTAGCGAGTCGATTAACTGGTTACGAGCTGGATGTCTTTAGAAAAGATGAGTACGAGATCGACGATGTTGATTTAGAAGAATTCAGCGATGAAATCGAAGGCTGGATCATCGAATCTTTGAAAAGTATCGGCTGCGACACTGCGAAAAACGTTTTAGAATTGAGTCGTCAGGAGTTGCTACGTCGGACTGATCTGGAAGAAGAGACCATCGAAAATGTGATCGCTGTCTTACAAGCAGAATTTGAAGAAGAATCTTAATCTGAGTTCTTTTTCTCTATCATACACGAAAGGGTGCAAGCTACGGTTTGTACCCTTTTGCTGTTTGCTAGATGGCTGAATATTGAACTTTTAGTCCCACAATAAATAGTGAACACCTCGCGGCAGCAGGTAACCATCATAAAAAGTGAGCGTGACGCTATCTTCCTTTATCAATTGCCATACATCAATACGACCTGAACCTGCATCAACACCATTTTGATCAAAAACAGCTACCAAAAGCGATTTTCCAGAGCGATCAAAAGTAATGGATTCAGGAAGTATACCTTCAAATGGAAAAGTATTCATCAGACTCGCTTTACCATTCTTATCGTCTAAGCGAAAAAGACAGAGTTCACTCGTCTGCGTGCGACCACTATATCTTTCCGGTAGCCAACTCGCCCGCATATTCAGCCCAATTAGGTACTGTCCATCTGGACTGATGGTAAATGTCTCTACATAGCCTTGCCCGAAAGGAAGTTGAGCTGTTTTGTTATGTTTCACTTTGGGAGAAAAATAGTCTGATCGTCCGTCGTCAGAACGAGTTGGTGGAGAATTGGGCATTTCGTCGTCATCAAAACGATAGATAGTCAACAAACTGCTATTGTCTCCGTAAGCATTTTGGGCTATATCACCAGTCAAGCTGATGGTTGTCGAGATAAAAAACTGACCATTTGGTACGAAATAGCCAACACCCGGAAGCGGCGCAGTTTTTAGTTCATTTCCCCAAATAGTAAACTGATCGTTTTCCAGTTTCAGAAAGACAATTTTATCATTGGCAGCTAAAGTGACTGCCGCAAAACGCCCATCAGGATGCCAAGTAAAATGAGGTATAGCGGGAATTCGCTCTTTAGAACTCAACTCTAAATCAGTATGAGCGATGATCTTCATCTTTCCATTCTCAATGTGTCCCAAAGCGATTTGATGGCTACCCATAAAGGTGAGCGCGAACAGATTTTGATCCGGATGGAAAGCAACACAAGTAGGAATATTGACAAAATGCATCGTATCGACTACGGCAGGTTTGCTAAGATCACTCACATCTAGCAAACTTAATAATCTTGCTTGAGGTATATTTGATAAAGTGCTATCTGCTGAGCGACGTTGACCATCTTGCTCTGCAACCAAGATGTATTTTTTGTCTTTGATTTTTTTCACATCAGCGCTGTTCAGCCATCGCCTTACCGAATTGCTTATCTTTAACTTGCTTGCACTGACCAACTGCTTATCTTTTGGCTGAAAAATATACATCTCATCCTGACCGACTCGTTCTTTGTCTAGCTTCCCGTCGATATAAGCCGTTGCAGGTAAGTCAGCATCAACGAATACGTACAACTGCTCCAGATCGGGTAGACTAGGCTGCTTAGCTTCATACGATACAAAAGCAAATGATTGACCATCCGGCGACCAAGAGGGTACATTGATGCTACCTTGACCACCTATGAATCGGCAGAGCGTTTTGATGTTTTTCGTCTTTAAATCGTACAATCTCAGAGCGACGCGCTTCATAGCCGGATGTCTATCTCCTTGATCTTCTAAGTAGGAGAGAAAAACGATGTATTTGCCATCAGGAGAAGGATGTGGAAACCAATTGGAATAAGTATCATCGGTCAGCTGCTGTTTGTCACGACCATCTGCTTCCATCCGCCATATTTCCATGCTGCCAGATTGCATAGAATTGTAGTAAATGTACTTCCCGTCATGACTATAGTCCGATCCATCATCTAACCCTTTTTCAAATGTTAGGCGCGTCTCTTCGCCACCTGTCACCGGAATGCTATAAATATCAAATTCGCCATCACGCAATGCGGTATAGAGCAATGTTTTGCCATCAGGCGACCATCCATGCCAAAAGGAAGGCGTTTTGGCTGTCACCACCTTGGGTTTACCTCCTTCGATGGGTAAAGTAAAAATACGTGATGTTCTGAAATCGCGATTTTCGTAAGTCGCATTGGGGTCATCGTAGTGGCTGATGACCAGTTGCTTGCCATCAGGAGAGATGCCGTGATCGTTGTTGCAGTTGTTCGCAAAATTGGTATCAATCAACGATTTGTGTTGTCCATCAAGGCTTAGTTTATACAACTTCCCTAAACTATTGATGACAAAGAATTGTCCATCTGAACTCCAGTTGGGTGCTTCAAAATGTACAGCTTCTTCATAGACCATACTGCGCTCTTCTGTGGCTAGATTAAAAACCTCTAATCGAGAGTTAACTTGTGCAAATAGAAGATTTTGGATACAAAAAACGAAGCATACGAGAGTCAAATAACGCATAGAACAGTATTTCTTAATAGAAGGAAATCTATGCCTAATCGTTTTACCAAAATCAATGACAAACTAACCAAAATCAATGATTCTGGCGAAATTCGCTCGGTGTCTTTTGAGTATGTTGCTTAAAAAAGCGAGAAAAATGTGAGGGATATTGGAATCCTAGTTGATAAGCAATTTCCGCAAAGTCATGAGCGGTTGAATGGAGCAAATATTTAGCCTCTTGGAGCAAGCGTTTTGAGATGATAGATTTAGCAGTTGTGCTGGCATAACGCTGACAGATGGTATTTAGATAGTTGGGCGTAAGATGAAGTTGTTGGGCATAAAATTGGACATCTCTGTGCTGCCAAAAGCAATTGTTGACTAAATTTTGATAGGCAATGAAATGCTGCTGTTTCCTGTCAATTCGATTGATGGGCTGTGCTTTCTGATAGCTTTTGATGGCAAATAGCAGACTCAACAGTAGGGTGCGCAAGAGGGCAATAGATCGCTCTGTTCGATAAAAATGATGATGAAAACTATTGAATAATAAGCTAATCTGATTGATCTCTTCCTGATTCAATGATAAAAAATTGTTTGCCTGCAATGAAAAAAGGCTGCTGAATGTTTCAGCTATGCTCTTCTCATAAGGCACGAGCAATTCTACTTTGAAGTAAAGCAAATAGCCGACCAAAGTGTCGTCACGAGACCAAGAATAAATGTGTTCTGGCGAGATAAAATATAGCGTATTTTCAGTTTGTGGCTTTGAAGTTTGGTTGAAATGATAACGATCTACTCCTGCTTTCTGGACTAAATTGATTTGATAAAAATCCTTTCGGCAAGGTGGCATTTGGTAGGTTGTACTTTTACTTAATTCAGAGAATTTCATTATAAAACAAGTCTCTTCCGAGCTACGATTTTCGGAATGTGTAGCGGCGAGGTATTCATTGATATGCCGATAAGTGGAAACAACCATTTTCAACGATTTTGAGGACAATATAGTAGTCCTTATCCTGAAGTGCTAAACCAAACATTTTTCAGTTTTTGAAAACCTTCTAACCAAAGATTTAAGTAGTTGAGGGTAAATAAATTCCCTTTCTGACCGAGCAGATTTTTTGTTCAGATAAGGCGAAAAACATAGACGATGCCTATCGGCGAGGCTTTTCAACGCAAGATGAGCGAAAAAGATGCCGTCATGAAAT
>JBCDHX010000232.1:0-5598 GCA_038749535.1 Bacteroidota bacterium | reverse complement strand
CTCGGTATTTTGTACAATATTTGTTCTGTGAGTATCTTGATGCTCATTGGGCAAAAAACTTAGTGATGAAAGTGTCGTAACTTCCAATTTACTAAGTTTTGCCCTTTTCTTGATATCCTCTATTTTTTGTACGGACTATTGACAGTTCTATTCCATTCAAAAACAAGCGATCTGCCGGCACAGGTCGCCGCGTCATACTCTCGCTTTCATAATCAATTTCCAGATGCTCGTACGCCATCCGATCGTAAAACTTGATGTGTACATGATGCTTACCCTTAGCTAATCGAATCTTACCTTCTGCTTCTGATCCCCAGTCTTGTTCTGTCCCGTTGATCACGAGTTCATCGTTGATATATAGACTCATTTTGTCGTCTTGGAAAGAGTAAAAAGTATACTCTCCGCCTTCTTCTATATCCAGCCAGGTGTCTAAGTGTAACTCAAATGTATTCTCATCTTCCACGATGTTGCGCAAGTCGAAGGTGTGAGCGATGCCGCTTTGATCGGGGCGTGTATTGGCATCTAGTTGGAATGGTTCTTCTATATCCAAATACAACTTCCATTGTATACCATTCTGATTGGGATCATAAACATGAACGGCTCGTGTTTGGACAGTACCAAATTGTTCGCCGTCGATGACTTTGGCTTTGACGAGCGTACTTTCATTAAGTAGGAAAGGAGAGGTATATTTTTTGGACTGGGTAGTCGGTTCGCTTCCATCTAGCGTATAATAAATATCGCCGCGCTTCCCGAAGTTAATCATCTCAATCTGCGCAGACTCGCCTTGCTCGAACAAGGTTTTGTTGTTGAAAATTGCTACTTCCAGACTGTCTGGCTCTTTTTTTGCGACTTGCACAATGAAGTACAGTAAATCCATGATTTCCTCTCGGCTCATACTGTTGAGCAGACCGCTAGGCATGGAAGAAAAGTGGGCTTCTTCACGTTTGGCGACTTCATTTTTAGGGACTTCTTGAGCAGTCGCCGGATCGTAGGAAGCCTGTACCACATAGCGATCATCATCTTCACTCATCAGGCGTCCGGCGACCGAAGTACCATCTTTTAGCTCAAATAAAGTAGAACCGTAGCGCGTATTGATGGCTTTGGAAGGATAAAGTATGGAGGTCAACAGGTCTTCCACATCAAACGAATTGCCCGCCAAGGTCAGCTCTGGTCCGAATGCACCACCTTTATTTATCATGTAGTGGCAGTTGTAGCATTGCCCTTTTTCGTACATCTGCTGACCGCGATTGAAGTCACGCAATCTCGCACTTCTAGGCGAGCTCACCAGCTCCAGCCCAAATTGCAAATCTTCCATCGTCCACTGCGTATACTGATCGGTAGTGCTGACTTCGCTACTCACCAGTTTCGCCTTGGGTGGCACAGGACCTTCGTAGCCTTCGCCTAGTGGCACAAGTGGATAGCTAGTCAAGCGACTTTGCTCATAGGGAGACAATGTCGCTTCAAATTCCCCTTCGATTTCATCCAAAAAGTATTTGAAGAGAGAACCACCCGACAGACTGTTACGAGCATATTCCATCCAATATTTATAAGCTGCCCGTTGCTCCATCGTCCAGCCGTCAGGGATGACGCGCATCACCGTCAAATAATGCACAAACTCGATTGGGTCATCGCTACTTTCCAGTAAATCAAATGTCCGCTCGACCACTGCTTTGCCTTCTCCTTTTTCGCTTGCCAGATAACTCAACACCCGACTTAGTTCTCGATTGACCAATTTGGAAGAAGATGGATAATGTGGTAGTAAGTGGACGTAAGTAGCTTCCACTTTTTCGTCTTCTATATCTTGACTTCTCAAAAAAGCTAAAGCATACAGTCGCAGCACACCCAACTGTTGCATCTCGCTGAGTTGCTGGAAATCAAAAGCAGACAGTTCATCAAAAACTATGGCATTGTCCGTGTCCGTCGTATCTGTCCGAATCAGCGCAGTGAGTAAGGCAATTTTACCGTCCACACTTTCTACTTCATTGAAGGCACTCAACCAAGTGGCAGGCGAATTGCGCTCCAAAATGGTTTTAGCGGCATAGCGCACAAAGCGATCTTCATGATCTATATGCTCCAATGCCAATGCTAAACCACCATTGTCCTCCGAAAAATGATAATGTTCTAACTCTCGGCGGATTGCCATTTCGGGCGTCACTTCTTTTGTTTCCTCGACTTGCTTAGTCGATTCGTCACCTTTATAAACGATGCGGAAAAGCCCAGTATCTGTACCATTTCCACCAGTCGTAAAGTAGAGCGCACCGTCCTGCCCGATGACGATGTCTGTAATATTGAGGGGTTGTCCGGTGACGAAAGGTTCTGAAGTCGCACTATAAGTTGCGCCATCTTCTGATAAGTGCATCGCATAGATCTTGCCATACGACCAATCGCCTAAAAATAAGGCTTTTTGATACTTTGCAGGAAAAGCAGCATTTGTCCCAAAAGAAGTTGCCGTCGGTGAGCCACGCCCAAATTCTTTGATACTCGGCAGGATGTCGGGATAATAATCAAATCGCTTCGCAGTGCTTTGTCGCCAAGCATAATCGCCACCGGATACTAGATGGTTGACACGTGTCGCTCTATACCACGGCAAATTGAAATCCCACTCCATATCAGAGTCATAGGTAAACAATTCACCTTCGGGATTGAAACACATATCATAAGGGTTGCGGAGTCCGTAAGCGATCAGTTCCCACTCGCTGCCTTCTTTATCTGTGCGCAGCACATATCCACCAGGCGGTTTTTGACTACCACCGAATATACTATTCAAAGGTGACAGATGATCGTTTTTCCAATTACTGTATACATAGTCCACGTCTTCTCCTTCAGGCGGACGATTGGCATTGCCACTCAAAAAATAAAGGCTACCTTCCTCTGGACCTACTAGAAGTGTATGCCCGGAGTGATCGCCATTCTGTGGGATCTCTTTCATCAATATTGGCTCACCATAGTTGCCTTTTCCATCTTCGTCCGGCACGCGATAGATACCACGAACATCGTCTCGCCCAGTTCCCATCATGTACAGATGATCGTAAGCATACAGCACACCTTGGCAATCATTGACACCTATATCTATGGTATCTATTCGTAGGTCAGCAACATCGGAAATAGGTAAGGTAAAGCGCAGTAAATTGCCTTCGCGTGGAGAAACCAGCAATCGCCCTTGCGGATCTTGATGAATAGACAGCCATTCGCCACTGCCTTTCATTACTTCTTGTACTTCGAAGCCTTCTACTTGCAGATGTAAATGCTCAGCGACGGGAAAATCAATAGTCGTTGTTTCTTGACAACTCCAAAGTAGAGCTAGGAGCAGCCATCCAAAGATTGGCGTTTTTTTGTTCATCATCATTGGTTCGTTTGTGTGAATATACTCTTTTTCAAGGAAAGGTGATAACGTGAGTGGTGATACGTGAGAAGACATCAACTCGTAGATATAGCAGGTGCGGCTCTCACCCATCGTTTTTTACCTCTCACCTCTTTTAAAAAGCTGCTATTTACTAAGCAAATCCGACAACGACCATCTCAAAGTGTCCTTTCACTCAACGAAGCCCTTGAAAACCAGCGCGGTATGTACTTATGCCTTAATTTTGTGTTTGTACATGTTGATGCGATGACTTCTGAAAAGTAAGATTTCGTCCTTCCTACATCAACATTCAAACTAATTAAATCTTAATCAAAGTACAATCATATTATGACTTCTGATTCATCGAAGCAAAGACTGATCGCCATCGCAGCGGTCGTTATCGTTTTATTATTAGGTGCGAATGTTTTTTTGCTCATCAATAATTCAAAGCAAAAAGCAGACAACACCGAGCTTTCTGCTAATCTAGATAATGCTGAAAAACTAAAGGTAGAGCTAGAAAAGCAGTACTACGAGTCTTTATCTGAGCTAGAAGAAATGAAAGGCTCAAATGAAGAACTCAACGCGCTCATCGACGAGCAAAAAATGGAGCTAGAAGAGCAGAAAAATCAAATTTCTCGCCTACTCGCTGATAACAAGAATCTAGGCAGCATTCGCCGTCAAATGAAAGATTTGAAGAGACAAGCGGATGGTTATGTTGCTGAAATTCAGCAGTTGAAAGAAGAAAACGAAGAATTACGTGGCGAAACGGTTCGTCTAGCCGCTCAGTCAGATTCTTTGAGTAATGACTTGGCATATAGAACGCAAGAGAATCAGGAATTGAATAACGCAAAAGCAGTTCTGACTTCTGAGAAAGAAGCGCTGAGTATGGAAAATGATAAGTTGAGCACGAAAGTAACGGCTGCTTCTGCCATCCGTGTCGAGAACATCTCTGTAGAGGGAATGAAAACGCGTAGTAATGGCAACGCCACTGACAAGAAGCGTGCAAAGAATGTAGAGTATTTGAAAATCTGCTTTGATGCTATGCCCAATCGTGTGACTGCTCCAGGTATGGAAAACTTCTACGTTCGCATCATCAATCCGGTAGGGGAGACTTTGTCTGCTGAGGAATTGGGTTCAGGTGTATTGAGAGATAACAGCAATGGTGAGCAAGTCCGATTCACGAAAGTGAAAGAAGCAGAGTACAGCAATGCGCAAGAGCAATTGTGTACCAATTGGACGCCAAATATTCCATTTGCAGCCGGAAAATACGATGTCCAGATTTATAATAAAGGCTACTTGACAGGTAGCACTACATTTATTTTAAAGTAAATATGAATAGTCAGGCAAGATAACATCTATACAATTAGTCTTGCCGATTGAGTAGGGTGAAAGTTGTTGCGTTCAGACAGCTTTTGCCCCGCTTCAAAAACCGAAAGAGAGTGTGATTTAGGATCATTTTATTACTTCTCATTAAAATGATGGTCGAATGTGTAAGCATTCGACTTTTTTATTGAATCAAGTTCTTCTCCTTGATGATAAAATAGCAATCCTCACACACCAGTTTGATATTTGCAAATTCCATAGATTCGTCATTCCAACCATCTAATTTCACCCTGACTTCTTCGCATTGATCGCACCACGCCTGAAAGTCATCTTCCTCGCCCAGCTCCATTCCTTTCTCCGTCGGAAAAGCTTCTTCAAATCCTTTACCTTCTGCACCATTCATCAAATGCTGGCAAACGAACGCATGTCTATTTGCTCCATGTTTGTCACAATAAATCATCTTTTCACTGAGTCGTTTTGCTGTTTCATTATCCACGACACCCAATAGCAACATATAGATCGTAAGGTGTCCAGCTTGCACTCGATACCCTCCGATGCCGCCCAGTACCATTTTGGCGATGGCTGTAAATTGCCAACCTTCATCCTTATGGCTCTCAAAGTTTCCTTCTGCTAATCTTTTGTATCCCCTTTTCTCACCGAATTGCTTGACTGTAAACATTTCTGCTTTATCGGTCATGGGGGTCGTGGCGTTATTCCAAGACCACATCCAAGTACTAGATTTCTTTGAAAAGCTACCGACCGAAATGTACTTGAAATTGATCTCGCTCTCTGCATTAGATTAGGGCAAACGCATCAAAAGTATGATAATCAATAGTTGTCGTATGGAGCAAGTGTGGAACACGTTTTACTTAGGTGGCGGATGGCGAAAGGGCAGGTTCGACGGAGGAGTTTGCCATTTCTAGACCTTTTGATTCGTT
>JBCDHX010000231.1:0-5647 GCA_038749535.1 Bacteroidota bacterium | reverse complement strand
TTTTCTAAATGTTTTGTCACCTAGAGTGTCAAAAAATAATTATTTCAAAAAAATATTAATATCAAAAATCCAAACCCATCCATTCTCTCGTAAATATTGACAGACGCGGCAGATAACGTATTTGAAAAGCGTCCAATAACTTAATTCACACTCCTCAAAGGAATGATGATAGCGACTCACAAACCTCAACTCATCATTTCATAATTTTCACTAGAATATTTAGTGTCAATTATTTACATATTTCTTTTTTGCTGATGGCGTACTATTAGCATTTGAAAGGTATTTTCTGTAGCTAAAAATAAAATACAACAGGCTATGGCTGGCGTAGCTATACGTTCGCTTTCCATTCGCCAATTTTTCATAACAAATCATTCGATTATGTACCGAAAGAAGAAAAAACTTGATTCAGATGAACAACTCGTTCCTTCAACTGGCAACTCTAGAAGACGATTTATGAAGCATGCAGGTATCGGACTGGCTGCTGCTGGCACTTTGCCATTATTAGTCGGTTGCGATGACGATCTGCCAGGCGGCGGTGGTTTCAATGACCTATTTGATACCGTCAGTTTGGGAGAAGGTGATGTAGGTGTCTTGAATTTTGCTTACGCGTTAGAACAACTCGAAGCTGCTTTTTATACCCAAGTTTTGCTAGGTAGTTATTTCAAAAATGCACCAGCTGAGGAGCAGCAAATTCTTCGTGACTTAGAACTCCACGAACGCGCCCACCGTGACTTCTTCAAAGCAGCTATTGGTTCAGTAGCGACACCGATTCCACAGTTAGGTCTTGATTTTTCAGCCATTGATTTCAGCAATCGCGAAAGTGTGCTTTCTGCCGCCAAGACTTTTGAAGACTTAGGTGTTGCTGCATACAATGGTGCTGGAAAGTTATTGAGCAATCCAGATTTCTTGCTCGTAGCCGGTAAAATTGTATCTGTCGAAGCGCGACATGCTGCTGCTATCCGAAGCATCTTGGATGCCGATGTAACTTCCTTCGCAGGTGACGACATCATTGACTCTAATGGACTGGATAGAGCTTTGCCGCCAGCAGAAGTATTGGCTGCCGCTGATCCTTTCTTTGTCAACCCAATTGACGCTAGTGGACTGCCAGGTTAATGTGAAATAAACAAATTGGCATTGTTGAAAAATAGATGAAAAGAGAGCGTATTGCAAATAGCGACTTTTCGGCTATTTATCAACACAGAAAATGGCAATTTTTTTATTGAACTCAGACCGATCAACAGCTCACCTTTTTCTATACTTAAATCTTTCAAATAATGAATATTCTAAAATTATTAGATAAATATAGTGCGCCCCAAACCGAACAACCAAAACCAGAAACCAACTCTCGCCGAGACGCATTTCGCCAATTCGGCAGCATTGTCAAAGATGTCGCCATGGTCAGTATTCCTTTCGGTGCAGCTTTGGTAACCCCTCACCGCTCTTATGCTCAAATGTCAGGTAGCAGCGTAGTCGATGTCTTGAATTTTGCCTTGACACTCGAATATCTGGAAGCTGAGTTCTACCAAATGGGACTAGATGCTGGTGGACTGCTGAGTGGCGATGTCAGATCAATTATCGCACAGATCGGGAAGCATGAAGATCAGCACGTTGAGTTTCTGCGCGTAGCGATCAATTCTTTAGGCGGCACACCGATCGACAAACCAGAATTTGACTTTACCGCAGGTGGTACATTCTCGGATGTCTTTTCCAATATGCAGACCTATCTAGCATTGGCGCAAGCCTTTGAAGACACAGGTGTTCGCGCCTACAAAGGTCAAGCTGCCAATCTGATTATGGCAGATGACATTCTACAAGCGGCACTACAAATTCACTCTGTGGAAGCGCGTCATGCTTCTGAAGTACGCCGACTACGTGGTTCAAAAGGATGGATTGTAGAAGATGAAAATACATCTGCACCTGCTGCGGCTGCTGTCTATGCCGGCGAAGACAATTTGATTCAACTGGGTGTAGATGCAAGTAGCGTGACGCCTGTCAATCGAGTCGCCGTCACCGAATCTTATGATGAGCCTTTGAGCAGAGACGAAGTGCTGGCGATTGCGTCCCTTTTCTTAGCCTAATACAACTAATTGCACGAGCTACTTTATTTTTTTACATCACCCTATTTTTTATAATAAATTGAATAACAATGAAATATAGATTAAGAAATATCACCGCCTTTCTACTATCCTTGACCTTAGTCTTGATGAGTGTAAGCTGTGAAAAAGACAATGACTTAACCGATTCTTTAGCTACTAATGATACTCAAGAAATAAGTAGTAATCAGAAAGTATCGAACATGGTCAAAGCCATTATGGAAACCAAATCTTATCCTGATGGCACGACAACTGCACAAGCTGTAGAGACGCGTTCTGATTTGAGTATTGCCGAATATTTAGGCTTCAAACCAGAGTTGAGTTCACTTTTGGCAGCTGTCAATCGTTTTCCAGATTTGGCAGAAGCACTCTCTGACTCAGAAGTGCAACTGACTGTATTCATTCCCGAAAACAATGCTTTTGCGGCTTTGTTAAATGCTGCTGGATTTGCCAGCTTAGATGATGTGCCAGATGAGGTACTATTAGACATTTTGCAGCGACACGTATTGATGGGTTTCATGGGAATCCCTGAATTAGACATGTACGAAGAAACAATGCAAATGGTGGACTTTGACGGTGGCGTACCTGCCAATATTTTTATTCAGAAATTTGGTTCTACCTCAGCCATCGTCAATGGTGGCGCAGCCGTAACACGCGACAATTTATTCGTCGGTAGAAGTATTTTGCACCAATTGGGACAAGTCATTCCAGCTTCCAATTTAGCCAACCTGATTCAAGATAATCCTAACTTCTCCATGTTTGTCGAGGCGATCAACAGAGATGATTTGGAGCGCGATCTGTTAGCAGCGATGATGACTGGTGGTCCATTCACGATTTTTGTACCGACCAATGCAGCTTTCCAAGCTAGAATGGAAGATGCAGATGCAGACGATCTAGATGATATTTCTGGAGCAGAGTTGACGCGTATTTTGCAGTCTCACATCTTGCAAGGCAACTTCCGTGCTGATGAATTGATGAGTTCAGTATCTGTTGAAACAACTTTGCCAGGTGCAGCTTTGACTTTTGAAATGAACGACGATGGTTCAGTACAAATAATCAACGACAATGGAACAGCAACTGTTTTGCGTGCCAATATTCAAGGTGAAAATGGTGTGGCTCATGCGATTGATGCCGTCTTTAATTTTGATGATACCGATAGCGGAACGATGGATGTAGAGAACGCTTTGTATGTCTCTTCCAATACTTCTGGAACGATTGGTATTTTCAATGCGACCGAATCTGGTTTGCGTCAGTTGCCATTCATGAATGTGATGAATGAAGATGCTGACGGTATTTTCTATGACGAAGATGAAGATATTTTGTATCAATTGGATCGTACGAATAACAGAATCAATGCTTACGAAAATGCTTCCACTATAATGGGCGGTGAAGCAATGATGCCAAGTTTTACAAGTACATCTGACTTTACGAATGGTAGAGAAATTGCGGTGAGTAACAACCGAATTGTCGTTGCTCAAGATGCTGCTGACTCCAACGGAGGCATGAATCGTTTTTTGGTCTATGAAGTGGAAGGTAATTCCATTACTTTGACTCAGACTTTTGATTCTCCTATCAATCTATGGGGTATTCAGTTAGTAGGTGACGATATGTACGCCATCGAAGACAACTCTCCGAACTTAGTGATCTATGAAGATTTCTTCGATCAAGATGATATGCTAGAAGCGAGCACGACCGTGACCATTCAAGGTATCATTAGAACGCACGGTATTGCTTATGATGCTGACAATGATATTATGGTATTGACGGATGTAGGTAGTGGTGCGAGCCCTGACGACGGTGCGATTCACGTCATCAATGACTTTTCTGATAAAGCAGAAGATGGCGGAACGATCACTTTGAATCAGCAAACGCGGATGGCAGGAAGTAATACTTTCTTGGGCAATCCTGTAGATGTCGCTTTCAGTGAAGAACTAGATATGATCTATGTCGCTGAGCGTGCCAATGGAGGTGGGCGAGTACTCGTATTTGCTTACCCAACGGTAGAAGGAAATGTATTGAATTGGACGCCACTGATGAACATTCCATTTGCAGGTGCATCGGCGGTTTATTTAAATGAATAAGTTTTTGTTGGATAATACCTGATAAAGCTGTTATCTGAAGTGAGTGTACGTTTTAGTACACGAATTATATATGGCTGTTAGCTTTCACGTGGCTAACAGCTTTTTTTATTGGTTAAATTTTGTGATTATAACATTTCCTTATGTGCAACTCATGACACTGAACTGTTTTATAGACAGATTAAACACGAAATCACTATAATCATGAAATTACTATCAATTTTTGCCTTCACACTTTTCACAATGACTTCTGCCTTCGCTCAAGTCGATCACAGTGCTTGGAATAGCATCTTGCAAGAAAATGTAAGCGCGACTGGAAAAGTCAATTACGAAGCGATCAAGAAAAACGTATCAAAACTTGACAAATACCTTTCTACATTGGAAAGTAATACTCCAAAAAGTAGTTGGTCGAAAGATGCTCAATTAGCTTATTGGATCAATGCGTACAATGCTTATACGGTCAAATTAATCGTTGATAACTATCCTGTAACAAAGATCACAGACTTGCATGATGGCAAACCTTGGGATGTCAAGTGGATCAAAATTGGAGGCAAAACCTATTCTCTGAACGATATTGAGCACAATACGATTCGTAAGCAATTCGACGAGCCACGCATTCATTTTGCGGTCAACTGTGCTGCGAAGTCCTGTCCGCCGCTCTTGAATCAAGCTTGGACAGCTAGTAATTTAGATAAATTGTTGGAGCGTCAGACGCGTACCTTTATCAATAACAGCCGCTACAATACGATCAGCAGCGGTAAAGTAGAAGTCTCCAAGATATTTGATTGGTATGGTGAAGATTTTGGCAGTTTGGTTAAATATTTGAATAAATACAGCGACACCAAAATCAATAGCAATGCAACCGTAGAGTTCCGCAGCTACGACTGGCGATTGAATAAAGCGTAAATACAGTGCGAGGTTGTCGTTTCCTAACTTGTCCCGATAGTCGTGGACGACGACCTCGTTTATCGTTAACTCTGCCTAATTTTTGTTACATTAGTTTAAAATATATTTTCAATCATGACTGCTGAAGTACTGACAAAACCAGTTGAAAAGCTCTACACGCTTGAAGAATACTTTGAGCACGAAGAGCTAGCAACAGAAAAAAGCGAATTTAGGAACGGTAAATTGGTAAAAATAGCTGGTGGAACTTTAGCGCACAGTATAATTGGATCGACTATAAATGGGCTACTTCTTATAATCTCTTTAGCCAGAGAAAATTTAACCGTTTTTGATGGGGATTTAAAGATATACATCCCTTCATATGATCAGATCGTTTATTCTGATGGTGGAATAATTCTTGATGAAGAGGAGATGTTTGAAGGAGGGAAGCAAGTCTTGCTAAATCCCACTTTGATTATCGAAGTCCTTTCTGATTCTACTGAAAACTACGATAGAGGTGGAAAATTCAGAAAATATCTAGGGCAAACGCATCAAAAGTATGATAATCAATAGTTGTCGTATGGAGCAAGTGTG
>JBCDHX010000230.1:0-5879 GCA_038749535.1 Bacteroidota bacterium | reverse complement strand
TCTACCAACTGAGCTAAGGAATCAGACTGAAAACAAGCGCTTTCAAAATCGGAGTGCAAATATAGAACTTAATTGTGTTATTTTCCAGTCTATATCTAATATTTTTATCAAATTCAGGAAAATTCATTCCTCTCTATTTGGTTTCATTCTTTGAATCCCTCAAACACCAATTTTGTTTGATGCGTTCCATCTGTATAGTGTCAAATCAACCCATATTTCATCAACTACGAAGACAAAACACGGTCTCTCCGCTCTTCTTTGCATCATCGTTCTCGGAAGTCATACTCAGATACTCTTTCTGACGCCACTACAGATTTACTTTCCAATAGCACGAATATCATCTTCAATCCAATAGATATAGTAAACATGGATAGAGATAGGGAATATGCTGCTTTTCAAAAGCAATAAGTATCAAAAGAAAGTAGCAACACCACAAAATGTAGAGCCACTACTATTAACAAACGAATTGTTCTTTGATGGTTACTATCTCTTACGCCGCCTTAAACGTCTCGAAGCTTTTGACTTCTATTGGTGTGCGGTCTCGCTTTTCTAATTGTGCATTGATCGCTCGAAGCTGAGTTTCTAAAGTTTCAAACTGCTTCACGACTTCATCCAATCGCTCCTGCAATTCAGCGGTCTTATTTAATTGACTAGTCGTCGGCTTGCCTGGAAATGACCCCACTCCCAATGCCAAAGTCGAAATATCTTCTCTCAGACTTGCACTTTCGTCCACATAAAAATCGCCCTCTAGAGAGACCAGTGATGCTTGCAATTTCTTAGCAGCAGTAGCTAATGCGCCCAATTCTTCCGTCAGTCGCTTTTTCTTGGTTTCCTGTGCATGAGTTGTTGCTTGCTCATGCATTTGTCCCAACGCATCATAGATATATGCAACTTGCTCCGTCATGTTGTACAGTTGCATCTGTGTTTTATGCGCCAGTTGCCTGTCTGCTGCCGGATAAGGGCTATCATCAGCCGCTTTGATGGTCACATCTGTGCTATACTCGTTCTTCCCTTTCATAACTTTCACCGTATAAGTGCCTTCCGGCAAAGTTGGTGGCGTCAAGCTACCGCCTAATGCTGTTCTATTCATCGTCGGCGCAGATTTTGGTAGCGGCAAAAAGATCGGAATATCGACGACATTGACGCCTGCACTTTTTCCAGCAGGCAAGTCTTTGATGAAATTACCGTCGCTGTCGTAAAGTGCAGCACTCATTTTGCCGAAAGTATGTCGCTTTTTCATGTAATAAGCAACTCTTGCAGAACGATTCGGATTGCTGCCCGTAAATGTGCCAGCACCGCCAAATGGGCTCGTCAATCGACCATAGCGAATGATGCCATCCTCTGTATCCAAAAAGGTTAGAGTTTGTGAAACGACCTCTTCGTCCAATTGACGTAGCAAAGCAATATCGTCGATAATATAGATACCGCGACCATGTGTTGCAATCGCCAAAGCAGAAGCGCGCGGCTGCAATGCCATCATCCGTACGCCTACTTTTTTCGGTAATCCATTCTCGAATCGCTTCCAGTTTTGACCGCCGTTCAAAGAAATGAATAGTCCATGTTCTGTTCCTAAGAAGAGCAAATTTTCATTTTCGCTATCTTCTATAATGGCGTGGGCATATCCTTCCACATTTTCTGTCACCAAAGATGTCCAAGTCTTTCCCAAGTCATTGGTTTTGAAGACATAAGATGCTTTGTCGCCACTTTTATGTCCGTCTATCGTCACATAAGCGGTATTGCGATCAAAGCGGCTAGCTTCTACGTGAGATACCCAAAGTCCATTTGGTAGATCGGGCATAGCACTGACTGTATTTGTCCAATTCTTGCCGCCATCTGTAGTCACTTGAACATTGCCATCGTCTGTGCCTACCCAGATTACCTTTTCATCTTTTGGACTTTCTGTAATAGTATAAATGGTCGTATTGTTTTCTGCTGTCGAGTTGTCGATAGAAAGACCGCCTGACTTGGCTTGGCGTTGCTTGTTTTTATCGTTGCTCGTCAGATCTGGTGAAATGGTCATCCACGTATCACCTCGATTTTCGGAGACAAATAGAAACTGTGCGCCAGTGTACAGTCGCTCAGGATTGTTTGGGCTGATGTAGATCGGCGTGTTCCAGTTGAAACGGTATTCAGCTTCACCTTTGCTGTTGAGTGGCTTGATGTCCTTTCGCTGACCGTCATTGGCATGATAGCGGACGATATTACCACCTTGTGATTCGGCGTAGATGATATTGTCGTCTGTAGGATGTGGATAGACTCTGAATCCATCGCCCCAATTGACAATTTCCCAATCTTTGTTTTCTATGCCACCCGGACTTCGCGACGGTGCGTACCAAGAGCCATTGTCTTGCAATCCACCATAGACATTGAAAGGCTCGGCATCATCTACAGTGATATGATAAAACTGGGAGAGCGGCAGATTCATGAACATCTCAAACATCCGACCACCATCTAGTGAACGATAGCCACCTCCATCTGTCCCGATGTAAACGATGTCGCTATTTTGAGGATTGATCCACATATCATGTACGTCAGAGTGTACACCACTACCGACGGCGCGGAAGGATTCTCCACCGTTTTCGCTGACCGTCAAAATGAGTCCAGCTTTGTAGATTTTGTTTTCGTCATTGGGATCGACGACGATGCGAGAGAAATAAAATGGTCGTACTGTGATTCCAAAATCACTATTGACCAATGTCCAGCTATCACCACCGTCCATGCTTTTGTACAACCCTTTGTCTTCCTTTTTTTCTGCTTCGACGGTCAAATAAACCACGTCAGGATTGGAAGGCGCAATGGCAATCGCTAAACGTCCCAGCTTTCCTTCCGGCAAGTCTTTGCTCACTTTCGTCCAGTTCTCGCCACCATCTGTGCTTTTGTACAGACCACTTCCTTCACCACCAGAATTGAAGAAATCCGCTGACCGGCGGTGTTCCCACATCGCTGCAAATAAAACATCTGTATTCTCAGGATGCATGATTAGGTCAGAAGCTCCGGTATTTTCATCAACGTACAACACTTGTTTCCAAGTCGTCCCGAAGTCTTCACTTTTGTATACGCCGCGCTCTTCATTGCCACCCCAAAGTTGACCTTGTGCAGCCGCAAAAACGACATTGCTGTTTTCAGGATGCACGACGATGTTGCCGATGCGCTCACTGTTCTTGAGTCCTTTGTGTGACCAAGTTTGTCCACCATTTATAGAGACATAAATGCCATCGCCTACGGAGACGCTATTGCGCACCCAAGTTTCGCCTGTCCCGACCCATATTGTATCAGGATGTGCTTGATCGACAGTGATCACGCCTATGGATTGCGTATGTTCGTCAAATAATGGACGAAAACTCGCTCCACCATTTTCTGTTTTCCAAACTCCACCATTGGCAGCACCAATGTAGAGCGTGTTTGGTTTGTTATCAACACCTTGCACGTCAGAGATACGTCCGCTCATGACGGCAGGACCGATGCTGCGAGCACTGATGTCTGTGAAGGCGACTTTGGATTGGGCGTATATGCTGATTGCGCCTATGCAGAGCGTTAGGCTGAATAGTATTTTTTTCATGTCTGGTGTATTTGTATTTTCGTTTAGTTGAAATTGGCTAATTAACCTTAAAGGTCAGTCAGTTTGAGGGTATAGCACTTATATTGCGTAGACACATGCCTTTTACTTCTTGCATTCTAAATTTTTTATAGAAAGGTTGTAATGCAGAATCACACGACAGATCTATCATGTAGAATGTACTCAACTCCTCTAGCATCAATCGGAGTAATTGTGTGCCAATACCTTTGTTTTGATACTCAGGCAACACTTCTAGTAGAGGAATGTAGGCAGATAGTACATGATCTGTAATCGCAGTGATAAAACCAATAATAGCTTTGCTGTCCACATCTTGGGCTAAAACTATCACATCACTATTTTTCAAAAGATGAAGGTGAACGCATGGGTCAGGTCTCTTCTTCCAGCCGACAAAAAATCCGTTTAATTGTTCCACACTCAGATCGCTAGTCGAGTATATTATATATAGTCAATCATATCAGATTTTTTTATCAAATTTAAAAGAGATCGACCAACATCCAGTCAATCAATCTCTTCTAACATGTTATAGTAAGTTGTCATCGCTGAAAATCAGCAAACACTGAACAGCTACAACTCACCGCTAAATGCTCATAGCTAGACTTACTGCTTCGGCATCATAAACACCTCCGCGTCCATATCTGCTACATTCAGCTCAATTTTCTCAGCGGTCATTTCCATGATGACTTGCTCACCTGCTTTTTGCTCCATAGAGAATGGAATCATTAAGCCTTCTACTTCTTGATAGTCGCTCATGTAAGTTTCCATCGCTTGACCTTTCATGGGGCCGGTAGAGGCAGTTTGCTTCATCATGATGGGTACGAAATTTTCCATATCGAAATAGTAGAACTTCTCGTCACCTGCTGCTGTCACCATTTTGACTTCATAGGTCTCTGTGCCTTCGATTTCTTTTGTGCCTAATAGCTCTAGCTTGATACCTTTCTTACCATAGTCGATGAATTCACTCTCGAAAGGCTGTTTTTTCATTTCGTTAGCTACTTCATCTGGCATCTTTGTTGGCTTCACATCTCCACCAAAAGGATTCAACCCCCAAGCAGACTCACCATCGAATGCCATCGGAATCAACGTCATTCCTTGTACTTCGACTGTGATCTTGTTCATATTGGGTGTCATGCTAAGCACTTCAATTGGAAATGCACCCATCTGCGTTGCCGTCGTTCCGGTCATTTTCATGGATTTTACTTCCTTCCACGCGTCTGCCCCTCCGATGTTCTCTAAATAGTTATCCACAATATCATTGATGGTCACTTCCTGTGCCTGCGCGACAGAGAAAACAAAGAGTACAGCCAATACACTACTGAATACTTTTTTCATATTAATTTATCCTAATTTGATGATTGTAAAAATGGTGGTTTGAGGTCGTGTTCATAACGCTAGACACAAGCTATCGTTATATGTCACGACTGCAAGATGCAACGCTGTTGAGTGGATGGTGACATTTACTTTACGAATGGGAGGATTTTATCGACGAAGGTGGGAGATAGTTTTGATGACCTTCTTGATCTGTGATAACATTATTATTATATTTGTCAACAGTTTACAATTTCAGTCAACAACTGCTATTTCATCAATACATAATGCCAATAAAAGATAAGGAATCGGGAAAGAAATTACAGTCAGCTATTGAAGCAGTGGTAAAGTCTGATTACAGTTGGATTAAAAATTCATCAAACTTCAAATTTGACTGGAGTATTGAATCTGATAATGAAGTCTACAAGATATATCTACTCGATTCTGAAGATCAAATATTGGGTTTGATTTCATTAACTGATTATCCCGAGGAATTTCGTATTCACATGAATCTGATTGAGACATCAGCAAATCAACGAGGAGATATAAAAACGATTGAAAATATTGCCGGTTGCCTACTAGCATTTGGGTGTGAAGTTGCGTTCAATAGAGGATATGATGGCTTTATGTCTTTACTTCCAAAAACGAAGTTGATCGATTTGTACCAAGACAAATATGGATTTCGTCAATTTGGTAGATTACTGGCCGTAGAAGGTCGCATAGCTAGATCATTAATTGAAAAATACTTACTAGATGAAGAATCGTGAAGAACTATATCAAAAGTTGAAGAAGACATATACAGATGAAGAGCTAGCTGATTCTTTTTTGTTCAGTCTCGAACCTTCAAAAAAGGAAGCGAAAGCAATACGGTCGGAATTTTTAGCCCTGCGTTTAGCAGCTAAGAATGCTATGACCGAAAGCGAGCGAATTGCTTCTGATTTATTTGCCTTCAAATTGCGTTTAAGAAGGTATTTTGAAGTTAATGAGTATAATCCAT
>JBCDHX010000229.1:0-6022 GCA_038749535.1 Bacteroidota bacterium | reverse complement strand
CTTCGACGAACATACGAATGAGTAAATCTTCCGATATTTGGCAGTTCAAAGTGCTGATTTTCTGTGAACGATCTTGTTTTTAGCGATACAAATATCGTATTCATTTGAAAATCAGCCTTTTCGTTTCCATACCTCACGTTATGGCATGTAATATTTGTCTAGAATTTAATACAGATTCTCTGTAAGCTGCCTGAAAAAGCGGCTCGTAATAAGGTTGAGCTTGTACAGCGTTCAGTACGTCCTCCATGGACATATTCATTTCTTTACGGTTGGCAAAAGTTTCTTCCATTTGTGCTCGTAAAGAGAAAGCTCGATTGTCCCAGAAAAGGGGAATTCGTACACCCGAATAGTGCGCTCGAAAGCTAAAAACAGCCCCCAATGCTAGACTATTGCGATCTGTTGTCCGTCCACTGACACCGTCACTAAATGCTTTGTCATCTGCAAATGCCAGATGCTGATGATGACAAGAAGCACAAGAAATTGTCCCATCAGCAGAAAGATTTTGATCGTAAAACAAGACTCTACCTAATGTGGCTACATTGGAGTCATGGACAAAATTGCCTCTAAGAGGCGATCTGACGTGTCGAGGAAATTGATCCATATAAGTCAATGGTTCCTCTGGTAAATCCAGATATTGGCTCATGATGGCATATCCTTCTTTGGTATAAGTGTTGTACTCCAGATCTAGTCCTTCTTCTTCACAGGAAACGCAAAATAGTAGGAATAAAAATACCGAGAAAGAAAGAGTAATGAGTTTCATTTGTTATAGCTTTTTGATTTATGCAGACACAAATCTGACATAAAAAATGCTATTATGAAAATAAATCGGGGAAGATTATATAAAAAAGAGGTACAAAATAGCACTGGAGAGGGAATCAGTGGGCTGCTATCTGTACACTACACGGTATAAACTTGGGATTTTCATTTTTCCAAATTTTACCGTGTGGTGTGATGCCGATAGGGATAAACCGTTTTCTAAAAATCACTTTTTATCCCGTTATCGGTATACTCTGATTCTTTTGTCTATTCTATCCGTTGCTTTGCCTTTCAATGTCGATGCTAAATGGATAAAACCAACAAAACCGATAAGTGTAAGCTACTTATCGGTTTTGTTGGTTCTTACTTCACAACATCAAACGTCTACTGCTTCACAAAACGCTTCGTTTCACGCGTTCCATTTTGCTCAATGACGACATGATACGTTCCCGCTGCCAAATCGCTGACAGCCAAACTTTCTGTACCATTGATAGAAAAAGCTTTGACGAGCTGTCCAGCTTCGTTGAAAACGCTCACTTGTGCAAAACCGTCTGCTGCTACTGTCAATTGATCTTGAACGAAAGTAGGGAATAGATTCGTTACTTTATCATCGTTCACGCTCACCACTACAACCTTGTGATATTCAAAAGTACCATTAAAATCAACTTGCTTTAAGCGGTAGTAATTCGCGCCTTTGAGTGGCTGCTCGTCAATGAATGTATAAACTTGCGCCTCCAAAGTTGTTCCTGCGCCTTGTACTTTGCCGATTGGCTCGAAAGACTTGCCATCACGAGCACGCTCGATTTGGATGTAATCGTTGTCGATTTCTGTTTCGGTGCGCCAATTGAGTTCAACTTGATTGTCGTTTGTCAGTTTGGCGTTGAAGTAGGTGAGCTCGATGGGGAGGATACCATCTTTGAATCCAAAGTTGGTTGTTGTAGGATCAAATGCAAGATCAGAAACAGGAACAGTAGTGCCATCTGCCCTATAAACTTCATTTCCCACAGGATCATTGACAGCAACTAATTCTTCTGTATCTTCTGTCCTAAAAACTCTTTGAGGTTCATCACCAGTGTACATGAAGTCAGTTCCTCCTAGCTGTGCGCCCACAAGGAACTGTTCATCATTACTAGCGTCAGGTATACCTATTGCATCAAAAACTGTCCCAAACACACTAATGTTATCAATCATTCCATCATCGTCTGTATCTAAATCTGTTCCAGTTCCAGCCCCGACTGTAGGATCATCACTAGAAAAGACAATTGTAAAAGATGGATTTTCTAAATCAGGTACTTCGACCACCGCCAGACCACAGTCATCAAAAGTTCCACTTACAGCACTTAATCTATCTACTACAGCAGTGCTGCCATCTGCTTCAATGCTAGAGATAAACCCTGAGAATGATGCTCCCGGCACTCCTTTTAACTCGATACTAGCTGGATCTGGATCTGCGCCAGGTGCATTTGGCTGAAATTCGTTAATCAAAGGTTGTGCACACAGTGATATACCCATGACACACATGAACAAAAATAGTAAAGGCTTTTTCATAGAGAATTAGAAGTTGAATATGATAAAATGAAAAATTGTATGGTAGTGAATAGCGTGTGTGTATTAATACAAATATGTTAGAATGCTTTTAGGAAAGCATAAAAACAAGGTTAAATATATATAAATTAACTATATAAGAAGGTGGAAAACAATTACTCATTCTCCACCTTAACGTTTTTATATCGGACTATTGATTACTTGACAACAGAAATAATTTGCTGATAGTCAGCTCCTTGTATATGAATATAATATAAACCTTTTGCCCAGTTGGAGGTCTGCCATTCAAAAGTGTGACGTCCACTTTGTAGTTGCGGTGTTTGTATAGGAGCGATCAAGCGTCCGAGTGCATCAAAGACTTGAATTGTCAGTCGTGCTTCGTGTTTTAGCTCCACATTGATCAGTAATTGATTTTCAAAAGGATTGGGTTGTGCGATGATTTGGGGTGCAAGAGGTCTTAGTTCAGAGCGTGTTTCTAGTACAGTTGACTGAGTAGTAGATCGCCCAAACATCGTCGCCGGCAAATCACAATCATCAATAAAGAAATGCGCATTTGCCCCATTTGCTACAACTGTACCCACTTGTAAGGTGATAGAGACACCAGCTGTCACACTCACTGTATCGTCCATTGGGATCGTGATTTCCAAAGTCGCGTTGTCTTCTACACGATAAGCGCGTTCTGTAGTCGGGTTGGCGACGATATTCGCGTCATTGGCGAAGTCACACTCTTTGACTTCTACGGAGGTACAAGGTGTTGTGATCATCGTTCCGTCTGAGACGCCCCATACCAAATCGACATACTCAGGATGGTCGATATAAGGATTGCGATTTTCTTGACGGATGAATACACCTTCATTACGATCGCGCTCTTTTTGGCTCACTGGATCGTCTTTGTGCCACTTTAATAAGACATTGAGCAGGCAAGGCTTGATCGCTGGATACGTATCTCCAGTGAGGGCATCGGCAGCAGCGCTGTTGTTGCTAGGCCAAGTCGATACTTCGTCTTCATAGCGCGTCACCATATAGAAGTAAGCACGCGCCATATCACCTTTGTATTCATCTAGTGGTTCGAATACAGAGCTCGCACAACCCTGTGTAGAAGAACCGACTTTCGTGCCATTTTGGGAGGTAAAGGTAGCGGATGCAACTTCGCCCAATTGGAAATTGCTCTTTTGTGAATTGACGAAAATATCAGAAGGTAATAAGTTGTTGATGTCTGAACGCTGAGGCGTACCGGAGCCACCAAACCAAGACTGTGCCATGATGTGATCGCGGTTGAAACCTTGACCTTCTCCACTTGCCGAACCACCTTGATCGCTACACTGATACTCATAAGGTTCAGGTCCACTTGGATTGTCAGAAAAAACGTCCCAGATACGGGTCATCGTTCCGGCATCATTCAAGATCAAATCATATTCGCACATAAAATCCCAAACATCGTACGTGCTGCCCGTATAGGGTAAAACGACGTTCCCATCAATCAAACTAGCCAATTCCGTTTTGACCTCAGCACAGTTCGCACCATTGTCGATCAGTTGTTCGATACAAAAATAGTAGTCGCCAGCGACGGGCTCACAAGTTCCGCCGCCACCGGGACCGCCACCCATATTCGGGTCGCCGCCGGAGACGCAAACATTGTCCAGTCGCCAAGCTTCTGCGTCTCCACCGCTACCGCTAACTGCTGTATATTTGAATGCCAGATAAGTCGTCGTGGAGGTGAGTGTACTTAGATCGACGGTACGCACTACATTGGGTGGGAAGTTGCTACTACTCGTCAGGTCAGGGATGACCTCGATCAATGTCCAAGTTGCTACCGTAGGGTCACCGCTACCGGAATAGTCTGTACTGTAGAGTATCTCTATGTCCATGCCACTAAATCGCTCACTATAATCAAATGTCAATTTGATATCGGTCGTCGTCGTCATATCTAGCACCGGAGAAACCAGCCAGTCTTCTTCACCCGTGCCACCAAAACCATTGATAAAGGCATTACGGAATTGAGTCGAAAACTCCCAACTATCATCTCCAAAAATATCGAAAGCAGTCCATGTACCTGAAGTCCCATCATCAAAGTCTTCTTGATTGAGTATCGTCTGCCCGGAGCAGTCTGCCTGAGCTACTAAATTTGTGGTTGCTAAAGAAAAAAGTAAAAGAATAAAGAATCGCATAAGCTCTTGTTTGTTGAATTTGCTCCAAAAGTACTATTTCTTATTGCGTTGGAAGGTAAATAAATGGCTTCATTATGATACTGTAGATCAAACTTAATGTTGAGTTTGTATATCGTGAGGATAAGACGTTTATTTTACCATTGACAAGAAGCGAATGCGTACTTTTGCGCTCCTGAGCAGTAAGCCAAACAAATTATAACAACTTTCCCGATAGCTATCGAGAAAGCTAGTAGGGTAGTTTCGATTTGGCACTCAAATCCGCAAATTTGTAACGACCATTTATGAAAGTCACCGATTATTTTGATAATGCCAACGATCAGACGCTGATTTCTTTTGAAGTGCTTCCTCCACTCAAAGGAGGCAGTATGCAGTCTATCTTTGACACCCTCGACCCGTTGATGGAGTTTAAGCCACCCTTTATCGACGTGACCTATCACAGAGAGGATTTTGTCTATCGGAAAAATGCACAAGGACATTACGAGAAGACAGCTATCCGTAAGCGTCCAGGCACGATTGGGATCTGTGCTGCCATTATGCATCGCTATGGTGTGGATGCGGTGCCTCACTTGATTTGTGGGGGATTCACGGAAGAAGATACCGAGAATGCGCTAATCGACTTGAATTTTCTGGACATCAATAATGTGCTAGCCATCCGAGGTGATGCACGCAAGTTTGAAGGTAAATTCGTGCCGGAAGACGGCGGTCATCACTTTGCGATAGACCTCGTCAAGCAGGTGGATAATATGAACAATGGTGTCTATCTGGACGGCGAAATTGACGATGGCGCAAAGACCAATTTTTGCATCGGTATAGCAGGCTATCCGGAGAAACATTTTGAAGCTGCCAATTTGGATTTTGATCTAGAGTGGACCAAAAAGAAAGTAGAAGCCGGAGCAGACTATATCGTGACACAGATGTTTTTTGATAACCAAAAATACTTTGATTACGTAGATGCGTGTCGCGCAGAAGGGATTGACATCCCCATCGTGCCGGGCTTGAAACCCATCACCAAAAAGTACCAACTGACCTCTTTGCCGCGCATTTTTCATTTGGACTTACCAAATGACTTGCATAGAGCGATTGCTGCTTGCAAAAATGGAGCAGCGCGTCGTCAGGTTGGCATAGAGTGGGCAATACAGCAATCAAAAGAGTTAAAGGAAAAAGGTGTACCGTGCTTACATTACTACACGATGGGCGATGTGGAGACGATACGGGCGATTGTGGAGGCGGTGTATTGATTATTGTCTTTCTTACAATACATTTATCGCATCTATAAATGCTACAAAAACATATTAAACATTATCAAGTTGAAAATTAATTAAAATACATTGCTCTGATATACAGCTACTTGTGAGATGTATCCGATATCCGAAATCACAAATCGTAAATGCCTATTGTATTTCATTCATAGACTAGGGCAAACGCATCAAAAGTATGATAATCAATAGTTGTCTTATGGAGCAAGTGTGGAACACGTTTTACTTAGGTGGCGGATGGCGAAAGGGCAGGTTCGACGGAGGAGTTTGCCATTTCTAGACCTTTTGATTCGTTTT
>JBCDHX010000228.1:0-6062 GCA_038749535.1 Bacteroidota bacterium | reverse complement strand
TTTTGAATGTTCGGGTCGCTTTGGTTAATTTTGACAACGGATTTCGATCCATGAGGAAAAGTGTTTTGTTGTTGTGGAAGACCACAAAAATAACTTTTCCTCTTCTTTTTTACCTCTATTTATTTTCCGTCGGGTAGAGTAAACAAATTGACCTTCCATATACCACATATCAGGGATAGGCTCAATAAGCATACCTACGATACTTCCTTCCCAAAGCACTTGATAATTCATACTCTTTATTCTACGATAATTACGTCCGCAAATAAGAAGCCCCGTTGATATCCAAAATCGCGCCAGTCATAAACTCCGTTCCGGCAGAAGATAAAAACAATACGCCTCGCGCCACTTCTTCCGGTCGTGCTACTCGTCCCAGTGGACTTTGATGCCGAATGTCATCGCCCATAGGTCCTTCTAAAATTTCGCGCGCCAAATCGGTCTCTACAAAACCCGGAGCGACGATACCGACGAAAATATTGTACTTGGCTACGGCTTGTGCTAGTGATTGACTCATAGCATTCATTCCAGCTTTGCTGGCACCATAGGCTGGCTGATTGGGCTCGCCACGAAATGCGCCTCTGGAGGACACATTGACGATACGCCCGCCGCCCTGTGGGATCATTTTTTGGACAGCACAAAAGGTCACATTGGATGCGCCGATCAAATTGATACTGATGGCTTCTTGCCAGGCTTGCTGCCATTGCTGATAGGTACAGTTGTCGATGGGATGCTCTGTATGTACACCAGCATTATTGACAAGAATGTTGATTTGCCCAAATTCATCGACGACTTCATTGACGAGATGTTGAGCCGCCGCTGCGTTAGAAATGTCTGCCTTGACGGCGATATGTCCTGTGCCGGGTAGTTCATCGATGGTTTGAGAAGCAGCATGGCTGTTACTGATAAAGTTGATCGCGACTCGCGCTCCGGCTTCCGCGAATGCAAGGGCAGTAGCTTTTCCGATCCCTCTTGAACCGCCCGTGATTAAAACTGTTTTATTCTGAAAATCCATAGTAGATTAATTCCTTTATATTTGCTGTCCAAAATTAGAGAATTTAGTGGAAGTGAATAATCTTAGTCTGAGTTCAATAGAAAATTTACATTCTTGGTGTTGAGGAATAGTTGAAAGGCTACTATTTGCAATACGTTTCCACTTCAACTATTTATCAACAATGTAAATTTATTCATTTCACGTTACTTACTTCTAGAAGTTAAAAATAACAGATGTTTCAAAGTTTATCGGATCGCCTAGATGGAGCGTTCAAGACCCTGAGTGGAGACAACAAGTTAACCGAAATCAATATCGCCCAGTCCGTCAAAGAGATACGACGCGCACTAGTCGCAGCGGACGTCAACTATCAAATTGCCAAAGACTTCACCGATCGTATCAAGGAAAAAGCCTTGGGCTCTGAGAATATGCTGAAGTCCGTCAAGCCGGGCGAGTTGATGGTCAAAATCGTGATGGATGAGTTGGTTGATTTGATGGGTGGTCAGTCAGTCGGTATCAATATGTCTGGCAAACCGACTGTGATTTTGATTGCTGGATTGCAAGGATCTGGAAAAACGACTTTCTCCGGCAAATTGGCGATGCATCTCAAGAAGAACAAAAAACGCAATCCGCTTTTGGTGGCTTGTGATGTTTATCGTCCGGCAGCGATCAATCAACTGAGTGTCCTCGCTGAGCAGATCAAAGTGCCGATCTACAAAGAAACAGAAAACAAAAATCCGGTGGACATTGCGCTGAATGCCATTGCGCACGCGCAGACGCACAACTTGGATACCGTCATCGTCGATACGGCAGGTCGTCTTGCAGTCGATGAAGAGATGATGACTGAAATCTCCAATATCAAAGCAGCGATTTCACCTAATGAAACACTGTTCGTGGTCGACTCCATGACCGGACAAGATGCTGTCAATACCGCTAAAGCATTCAATGAAGTCATTGATTATGATGGCGTTGTGTTGACGAAACTAGATGGAGACACGCGTGGTGGTGCGGCATTATCTGTCAAATATACCGTGGGTAAGCCGATCAAGTTTGCGAGTATGGGAGAGAAGATGACCGATTTGGATGTCTTCCACCCTGATCGTATGGCGCAGCGTATTTTGGGCATGGGAGATATTGTCTCTTTTGTCGAGAAAGCGCAAATGGAATTTGATGAGAAGGAGGCAGAGCGATTAGAGAAAAAGATTCGAAAAAATAAATTTGATTTCAATGATTTCTTGGGTCAAATGAATCAAATTCGGAAGATGGGCGATTTCAAAAGTTTGCTCAATATGATTCCGGGCATGGGTAAGATGACGCGCAATCTAGACATCGACGACTCTGCTTTTGCAAAAGTAGAATCTATCATTTTTTCGATGACACCAGAAGAGCGAAGTAGTCCTAAACTCATCAACATCAGCCGCAAACGTCGTATCGCTAAAGGCTGTGGGCGCAGTATGGAAGAGATCAATATGTTTATCAAACAATTCCATCAGATGGCTGAGATGATGCACCAAGTTAGCAAAGGCGGCGGTCCATTTGGTGGTATGAATCCGGCAGCATTATCGAGAGGTGCAGGTGGTGGCGGTGCAGCCAAAAAACGCCGACCGAGCAGTGCGCGTAAAAAGAAGAAGAAGAGAAGGTACTAGCCATTAGCAGTGAGCTATTAGCTGTTAGCTGCTCAGCAAGTTATTCAAGAGTAGCACTTTTAGCTTGATTTGCACAGTAGGTAATCGTAGCTAATGTGGGCATAAACAACTAAAGCTCATTCGTTTACGTTTATTGGTAAAGGATTGACTTTTTTGTAGAGCGTTTGTTCTGCAAGCCTACCATTTTAATGGTGTGGCGAACTTCCCAAAGTTATGAGTGATTTGAAGGATCATAATATATTGGGACTAACGTCTGTAATATGAAAGAACGACTGGAGAAATTTAGGAAGAACTTTTCTGAAAATAGTGTTTGGAGCAGCTTGTCTCGATTTGCAAAAGCCATTGGGCTGAAAGCGACTTATATGGTGCTCTTGCTGTTCTATGCCTACAAGAGAGAGGAAACACCTTCTTGGGCAAGACGCGTAGTCATTGGGGCGTTGGGATATTTTGTGACGATTGTAGATTTCATTCCTGATTTGACACCTTTTGTGGGGATGACAGATGATATAGGTATTTTGAGCTTTGGTTTGGTGACCATTGCTGCTTACATCAATGACGAAGTGCGTGGTAATGCGCGTCAGCAATTGCAAAAATGGTTTGGTGATTTTGAAGAATCAACTTTAGCGGAAGTTGATGATAAGCTATAATTTTTGATTGAACTCAGACCAAGATTATGAACTTTCATGCTGCCAAAGCGTACATTTTAGATCGTCTGGAGCGTCAATTGTCTGACCAATTGACTTATCATAGTTTGAGTCATACTTTGGATGTATTTCATACGACAGACGAGTTATGCGACTTGGAGGGCATCAATCCTTATGAGCGTCTCTTGCTCAAAACAGCAGCATTGTATCATGACTCCGGTTTCCTCATCGACAACGTCAATCACGAAGAATTAGGCTGTGGCATCGTCGCTGAACATTTGCCACGTTATCGCTACACGCAGCATGAGATCAAAATCATTCAGTCGATGATCATGGCGACCAAAATCCCACAGTCGCCCAAAAATCATCTGGAACAAATCCTCTGTGACGCCGATTTAGATTATCTGGGTCGAAAAGACTTTTACGGCATCGGGAATACCTTATTTCAAGAACTGAAAGCCTACAACGTTCTCCAAGACAAAGTCGCTTGGAATAAACTGCAAGTCAAGTTCATAGAAGCCCACAACTTCTTTACGACTTCCAACCAATATCGCCGCGAGCAGCAAAAGCAAGAATATTTGCAGCAGTTGCGCGAGTGGCTCATCCGCACAGAGGCGAGTCAAGCCATTTCATAGAAACAGACCGGTAAAATTGTATATTGCAAACTGATGGGTGAGGTATGCGCTAGACTTATTGTGCAAAAGCTATTACATATGGCTTATCTTCCTTCAACGACTCCAAAATCTCATCAATCATCAACCTTTACGTTTTAAAACAATACCAACTTATGCAAACAAGACGAACTTTTTTGACACGCTCCGGCAAAGCTGCTCTGGCAGTTGGCGCGATGGGCGTATTTGGCTGCAACCGGACAGCAAATCAGCAACTCAACACCACAAGCATCGACGACATTGATCCGAAAAGCTTATTTTTTGATATTTCATTGGCGCAGTGGTCACTGAATAAGGCTTTTTTTAGTGGTAAATTGGACAATTTAGACTTTGCGGCTAAGGCGAAAAATGACTTCAAAATTGATGCGATAGAGTATGTCAATCAGTTCTTTATAGACAAAGCCGAAGACAAATCCTATCTCGCACAGATGAAGCAACGCGCCGACGACAATGGTGTCAAAAGTCTGTTGATTATGATAGATCGAGAAGGCGGACTGGGCGATACGAATGAAATGGCACGTAAAGAAGCCGTCGAAAAACACTACAAATGGGTGGACGCTGCCAACTATCTAGGCTGTCATTCTATCCGCGTCAATACCTATGGTGAAGGTAGTTCCGAAGCAGTTGCTGCCGCCGCTGTCAAGAGTTTGAGTACGCTTTCTGAATACGGAAAATCAGCTGATATCAATGTCATCGTCGAAAATCATGGTGGCTACTCTTCTGACGGACAGTGGTTGAGCAATGTCATGGCAACAGTCAATATGGATAACTGCGGTACGCTACCGGATTTCGGTAATTTCTGTATGAAACGAGCCAAAGGCGAATGTGCTGATATATATGATCGCTACAAAGGCGTAGAAGAGTTGATGGACTATGCTAAAGCAGTCAGTGCGAAAGCCAATAAATTCAGTGCCAATGGCGACGAGGAAGAGATGGATTATATGCGTCTAATGAAAATCGTCAAAGATCATGGCTATCGCGGCTATGTCGGCATCGAATATGAGGGAAGAGGACTGAGTGCGGATGAGGGGATTCGAGCGACTAAGAATTTGTTGCTCAGAGTAGGGAAGGCGTTGAGTTAGAAAAATCATCACTACAGTTTCGGAAGTTCTAAAAACTTCCGAAGCTTTTCTCTTATTACAGAATTTGAGTGGTTAGAAGTACCATATTTGATATTAATGGAATTGGAATCAGATAATCTTAAGAGTACGAGAAGCCACCAAATTCAGGATGCAGCAGGCGAGGGTCAATTGGAAATTCTACAATCGCTCTTGGACAGTAGTGCCACTCAGATCGAGCTTGATGTCGCTTTGGAAATGGCTATAGCGTATTCACAGTTGGAAACAGCTGACTATCTTTTATCATTAGGAGCTGATTTTTCTAATTATAACTATCAAGGTGTTTATTATGCTGTTCACAACAGCGAGTTAGAAGGACTGAAGTATGCTATTGAAAAAGGTGTAGACATCAACGTTGAAAAAGGAATGATTCTGAATAAAGCTACTTTAGCCGCAGTATATAGTAAGCAAATAGATATTGTAAAATGGGTATTGGACAGCGGCGCAGATATTAATCTGTTGAGAACCGAAAATTTAGAGACTGTAAATGAATTTGGAACAGAAGAATTGAGAAGTATAATTAATGAAGCACCTATGAAATAAGGTTTTGAGCTAAAAAATAACTATTCCTGTGACTCTCTCATCATCGGAAATCTTCGATTTTTTCGTAAGAACTACAAACAACAAACAAATGATCCGAAATAACCTAATTCTACTACTTAGCAGCCTACTACTTTTTTGCCTTTCAGGGTGTACACACACTAATATCAAAACTGACGTCAATCAGTTCTTGGAAGAAGTACGGCAGCAAAACACAACGGGCATCCTTTCCACAATAGATCAGGCATCAAAAACATATTTCGAGGAAGTAGGCGAGTTGGCAAGAGAGAAGTCTGTTTATCAACTGAATAATTTTGTGGGTAGTGTCACAAATGCGCACCATGATATCTATCCCAGAGCTTCTGCTGCTCTAAATTGTAATGGGCAAAAAAATACTTCAAAGCACCAATATGATTATCTAGCGATTTAGAGAAAGAGAGCGTTTTTCGTACTAATCT
>JBCDHX010000227.1:0-6092 GCA_038749535.1 Bacteroidota bacterium | reverse complement strand
CCCCAAAACGAATCAAAAGGTCTAGAAATGGCAAACTCCTCCGTCGAACCTGCCCTTTCGCCATCCGCCACCTAAGTAAAACGTGTTCCACACTTGCTCCATACGACAACTATTACTTATCATACTTTTGATGCGTTTGCCCTATTTCTGATTTTTATGGATCGATTAGATTTTATTTATTCTTATTGGAATCAAGCTACCCGCTGAAATAGTCTAGCATCTAATATCTAAAAGCGAGGAACGAGCGACCCGCCTGAATGACATTCATGTCGGGCAGGTCTAACGTCTATTTACTCGGCGGCATCGACGGACGCACTTCCACCTTACTCGGTAACGTCCTCGGGTGCATTTTCAATAAATCAATCGTCAGTTGCCCTAAATCCCCTGGTTGTATCTTCCAAGCATCGGAGTCATCAGGCTCGTTGCCATTGAAGTGAGTGGCGACAGAGCCTGGCATGATCGTCGTGGCTTTGATACCCATTTGGCGTACATCCAGCATGACGGCTTGTGTAAAGCCAACCAGTCCAAACTTACTGGCATTATAAGCGGCACCTTTCGCAAAAAAGTTCGTGCCTGCCAGACTGGCAATCGTAATCAAATAGCCTTCCGACTTTTTTAATTCTTCTAAAGCCGCTTTTACGCTATAAAAAACGCCTGTCAGATTAATGTCGATGGTGTCTTGCCATTGCTTGGGTGTCATCTCTTCGATAGATGCAAAATGACCAACGCCTGCATTGGCGATCAGTACATCTAAGCTGCCGTAACGATCTACCAACTGACTCACTGCTGTCTGCTGAGACCCATAATTACGGACATCTGATTCTAGACCGATGACATTCTCACCATATTTTTCAGCTAACTCTTGTGCTATTTTCGTCGCTGCTTCCTGACTGCGGCTTGTGATACCGACTTTCATGCCATTTTCAAGCATCGACTCCGCTATGCCTTTCCCTATTCCTTTTGTACCGCCCGTGATGAGGGCGACTTTATTTTGTAGTGTTTCCATGTTGGGTGTAACAGTGGAAAAGACTGGAGGTTTGATTTTGTGGAATATTGAAAAATAATCGTTTCTTGGCAGTCGATAAAACGACTATTGGACGTAAATGTAAGACATGGATATATATGCTGAATGGGATGTGATAAGAACACATTTTAATAAAAGCTTTCGCTCCAATTTTTATGTATCTATTGCTTCCGTTGATGCAGAAGGACATCCAACGGTCACGCCAATCGGTTCGCTCTTCTTAAATGATAACCAGACTGGTTTCTACTTTGAGAAATTTCCTTCAAAGCTCCCTGAACACGCAAAAAGCAATCCAAATGTCTGTCTTTTGGGTGTGAATAGTGGTGTGTTTTTTTGGCTAAAATCATTATTCCGCAATACATTCTCTGATTATCCCGCCATTAAACTGTACGGAGAATTAGGAGAAAGAAGAGTAGCGAGCAAAGGAGAAATTAAACGCTTAAATAGAAGAATGAAATTGACTAAAGGACTGAAAGGGAACACCTACTTGTGGGGAGATATGCAGTACGTGAGAGACATGAAATTCGTAAGTGCTGAAAAAATCAATCTCGGCAAAATGACTAAATCATTGAAGTAATATGTCAATTTATCAGCAGATAGCATCTATAGGCAAAAAATTCTTCCAACAAAAAACGCTCTTCAAATACGGCTTCAACCTATCGCCCATGTACAGAAGAAGTACGGCACGGATAACAGAAGTGTCGGACGACTTGCTGCACATCAGAATCAAACTCCCATTGAGTTATAAAAATCGAAACTACGTCAACTCCATCTTTGGGGGCAGTCTATTTTCGGCTGTCGATCCTATTCCGATGGTGCAACTGATTAATCTGATCGGTGATGAATTTGTCGTTTGGGATAAATCGGCTCAAATCAACTTCAAGCGACCGGCACGTGAGCATTTGTACGCGGATTTCAATTATACGGAAGCAGAATTGGAAGACATCAAACGACGAGTGGGCGAAGAAAACGAGATCGAAATTGTGAAAACGACTCAGCTGACAAGTAAGGATGGAGCGACACTCTATTGCGAAGTGCATAAAACGATCTATGTGGCAGACAAGGCTTTTTTTAAGGCGAAGCGGAGGAAGAAAAGGAGAGAATAGCGTTTTATTCCTTCACCACCACCTGCCTATACCTTCCACTATCCTTTTGCACCACCAAAAAGTAAACACCTGCCGCTAAATCTGAGATGGACAACTGCTCGATATCCATATCAAAAACCGACACTTGCTGCCCTTGCACATTGTACAGCGCAATCTGCTGAACTGTGCTAGCATCTGATAGCTGAATGTTGAATTGATCGTTAGTTGGATTGGGGAAGAGGAGGAGTTGAGTTTCTTCTTTTGTCGCGTGGTTATGAATAGCAATGATTTCGCTGTACTCAAACTGACTGTTGTGGTCTACTTGCTTCAAGCGATAGTAACTGACCTTAGCAGTCGGCGATTCATCCAAAAACGAATATTGCTGTTCTTCCAAAGTTGTGCCGATTCCTTTGACAAAACCAATCGTCTTAAATGCCTTTCCATCTTCACTTCTTTCTACCTCAAAGCCTTTGTTGTTCTGCTCCTAAGCGGTGTGCCAAGTCAATAGGTTGCCACTCGCTATAGCCTTTCCTGAAAAGTCGATCAGTTCTACAGGTAGCAATACTCTAGAGTCGACGAGAATGAAAAACTCGCCATCTGCTGCACCCGATACTCGAATGAAATAGTCCGTTTCTGTCTCTACATTTTGCATCAAAAACTCTCCACTGCCCGAGCCATTGTCATCTGCGCAGTCAATATAAGTCAGATTGTTGCAGTCGCCCGAGTATAATTCTATGACGGGGTCGTCGATTGGTGTGTCGCCTGTTGGGAAGACGGTGATAGTGGATTCTTCACTTGCGAATGGGGTGAAGGTGTACCAAGCATCGGTGTTGGTGGTGGGTGTGCAGGTGGAGGAAAGTGTAGAAGCGTTGGCGCAGACGGTGGTGCTAGTCGTGCTGTTGTTGGCGAGGTCGAGGACTTGTGCATTGGCACAAATGTCATTTTCAGGCGTAGAAATAATGCTTGCTGTGGAGGTGAAAAGGTTTGTACCATTTGAGGTGGTCACCAATACGCTGACGACATCACCATCACTTAAAGAATTGGTGGTAAAGGTATTCGATGTACCATTTTGGAGACTTTCGCCTGTGTCGACTTCACCGTTTTGGTTGAGGTCTTGGAAGAAGTGGTAGTTTGTGGCGGATTCAGAGAAAGTAGCAGTGTATGTGATTGGTTCGCTACTACAAATAGGGCTATTATTAATCAGACTTAGATTTGAGAAAAAATAAGCTGCTCTGTTAAAATATGCGCCTGCAAATAAGTCATTTTCATCCATCGCGAGGCTGAACCCAAAATGTCCACTTCTCACTCTTTCAGAAGGTAGAATTTTTTGAGTTTGTAGCCATTCATCATTATTGTTTAGCTCAAAAATATATGCAGAACCAGAGTTGCTTATTGCGTTTGTTCCACCCATATCTCCATCTTCAAACCAAGCACCGACCGCTACGACATCGTTACTTATAGCCACACTAATTCCAAAGTTATCTCCTTCATCTCTATCTTGAGCAACAATTTTTTGTACTTGATTCCACATACCCGTACCGATTCTTTTGAAAATATAGACTGCACCTGAACCGAACACAGGATTAAGTCCATTCTCATCATACGTTTCTCCTACAGCACTAACTACGGCATAGTTATCAGATATATCCACACTCCCTCCGAAGGAGGCAAAAATAGACCTATCTGATGCAACAATTTTACTATCAATCTGCCACAATTCATTCTCATCTAGCTCAAAAATATATGCTGAACCAGCATCATCTAGAATACTTAATCCATCAGACGCTCCATTATCTGCTGAATTTCCTGTTATGAAGAAGTTATTGTGAATAGCAATATTTTCTCCAATACCACTATTATCGGGTGCAGTCAACTTTTGAGTTTGTCTCCATTCTCCTTGCTCATTCTGTTTAAATACATAAATAGCTCCTCCTCCGCTCACCATAATGTAATCTCCAAATACATCTACAGCGTTTCCAAAAAAACGAATATCTGCTCTATCAAAAGCAGTTAACTTTTGAGTTTACTGCCATTCTCCTTGGGCATTTCGTTCATAAACGTATGCTGCCCCTGCAATTTCTCGTGGATTATTACCATTTGAATCTCTTGGTTCTCTTCTATCTCCTGCGACAATGATGTTCCCTGAAATAGCTATGTCATGCCCAAAATCACTCTCAAGTATCTGATCATCAGGTCTAAATTTCTTTACTTCAATCCATTCATCATTCTCATTTCTTTCAAATACATATATCGCTTTTTCAAAAGGCTGACTATCTGCTGATACACTAACTACAGCATAGCTTCCTGAAACATCAACTTTATATCCAAATTCTGCTCCAATAGTCATCCTATCCGAAGCCACCACCTTTTGCACCTCCTCAAAATCCTGACCCAACAGCCAAGTAGGAAGCATCAAAAAACAGCCAAGAAGAAAAGAAAACGGTAGTAAGGTTTTTGTTTGTTGCATAGTCGATTGCCTTTTGCACTGAAATGGATTCAGTAGGGTTGAGAAAGAACAATATTACGGAAAGTATATGAAAGATAGAATCAACTTCTTTACAACCTTTTACACTAATTTACACCACCGAGCAACTAGGAAAAGAGAAAATATCGCTTCTTGCAGATTCAACAATCGAAAGATAATATGCGCTATCGTTCCCTCGCTTTTCTTCTTTTCCTCATCACTGCTTGTCAAGGACAAAGTCAAACCCAACCATCGGAGGAAACGACACCTTCTACTACTATTGACTTTTTTGCCAACCCGCTGGAACAATCAATGCCGCCCGTCGATACGCTATTCATGGAAGGTGCGCCCAATCACATCACCCGAAACATCATTCAGGATCGCAACGGTAATCTCTGGTTTGCCACTTTCGGAGGCGTCATCAGATACGATGGAATGTCTTTTGAGAATATGACTGAAGGCGTGACCGATCATCGTTTCTTTTCTGTTATGGAAGATCGTAAAGGTGTTTTTTGGTTAGGAACAATCGGCGGTGGCGTCTTTAAATACGATGGTCATTCATTTGAGCAATGGACAGTTGGGGATGGATTGAGCGACAAAATCACCTGTATCTACGAGGATTCGGCAGGTCATATCTGGTTGGCAGGCAGTGGAGGGATGAGTCGTTATGATGGTCAAATGCTTCATCATTACACACTGACTAAAGACACGATGTTGGCAGAAAAACGACCACTTCGAGCAGCGCGAAAAGAAGAAATCCTGCGTGCTACTTTTGAAGTCAACTCGATTGTCGAAGATCGTTCTGGGCGATTTTGGTTTGGTACGAGAGGCAATACTTATAATTATGATGGAACGACTTTTGAAAAAGTGAAACCCAATAATCAACCTTTCCGGAATATTCGTCACATCCTAGAAGACAACGATGGCAATATTTGGTTTGGCGGCAATAGTGGACTTTGGCGATATGATGGTGAAAATTATATCAACATCACCCGTACTTTTGTTGGCTATATTTATGAAGATCGTAAGGGCAATATTTGGACGAGTTCGGATGGATGGTCGTTGTCGTATTATGAGGCTTTGGATTTGAAAAAGGACATTTTTCAACCAACAATCGTCAAAGCCGATGAAGGGATGTTTTTTGGTATTTTAGAAGCTGATGACGGTAAGATTTGGGCAGGGACTTTGAATGGTGTGATGACTTATGATAGAGAGCAAGTGACTCGCTATGTTGATATCCGCTGATGCTCGCAAGGAGATCAGCCTGAGGAATTCTATGCTAAAGTCAAATAAAAATGATAAAAAAGTAAATATATAATTCAAAACTGTAAGTCTACAAAAGGAGTACCTTTTTTGACCACAGCAAATGCCCTGGCAGCTAGCTTATTCTTGACTGCATTGATTACAGAATATTCGTTTTTCCCTTCTTCCATTTTACGCCTGTAATACTTTTCAATTTGCGCATTGTTTTGGAGAGCTGACCAAGCTCTATTAGTGAGTAATGCTTTGAGTTTTTGGT
>JBCDHX010000226.1:0-6141 GCA_038749535.1 Bacteroidota bacterium | reverse complement strand
GAACCCAGCTTTTTCTCTGTCATAGTATCGCTAAAAACTTAGTTGGTATGAAAACAAAAAGAAAATAAGCGCGAAATCGCACTTTTCATTATAGCCTAATGTAACATATGTCTGTCCTAATTGCTTATAGTATGAATAGAAGCCTATTTAATGACTAATGTTCAATTTTTTTATCCTAGAAGCCAAAGTTTTACCATTTATCTGCAATAGCTCTGCTGCGCTGTTCCTTCCTGTTACTTTCCAATCGGTTTTCTCTAGTGCTTTAACAATATGTTTACGCTGTGCTTCTTCCAATGATAAAAATCGCTGATCTTTTTTCTTCTTATCTAGTCGATTGGTTTCTGGTAAGGCAGCATATACATTCAAAGTATTGTGATCGCTCAGAATGACAGCCCGCTCGATCATGTTTTCCAGTTCTCTGATGTTGCCCGGAAAGTCATAGCCACTCAGGTGATTGATAGCAGATTGCGTGATATTGAGTTCGTCTCTTCCTAGTTTTTTGCAAAACTTATTGACGAAGAATCTGACAAGTGGTGGAATGTCGTCCTTTCGCTCTCTGAGCGGCATATTTACTATCGGAAAGACATTCAGACGATAGTATAGGTCTTCGCGGAATTTCCCTTTTTTGACCATTTGCTCCAGATTTCTATTGGTCGCTGCGATGACGCGCACATCTGCCTTGATGGTCGTCGTACTGCCGAGTCGCTCAAACTCACCCTCCTGCAAGGCACGCAATAATTTGGATTGCAGATCGACTGGCATCTCCCCTATTTCGTCCAGAAAGACAGTACCGCCATCCGCCACCTCAAATCGCCCAATCTTCTTTTTGTACGCCCCCGTAAATGCACCTTTCTCATGTCCGAATAACTCACTTTCAATCAAATTGCTCGGCAGCGCAGCACAGTTGATTTTGATCATAGCACGATCTGCTCGATCACTCAGGTTGTGTATGGCTCTAGCGATGAGCTCCTTACCAGTCCCAGTTTCACCTAAAATGAGCACCGTCGCGGGTGTAGGCGCGACTTGTTGTATTTGTTGTAAGACGCGCTTGTATTTTCTATTTTGGGTAATGATCTCGTTAAAATCACTCTGAACGGTGATTTCTTGTTTGAGGTAGTTGCGCTCATTTTCGAGTAGCTCTTTGGCTTCTTTGAGCTCTTCGACGAGCTGCTTAAGATGGGCATCTTTTTGTTTGCGGTTGGTAATATCGACGGCTCTACTGTAGACATAATTGGTGTTGTGATAGCTGAAGTAATTACCGGTGACCTCTACCGGATACTGTGTGCCGTCTTTCCTGACCTGTGTCGACTCTCTAGGTCCCAGTTCTTTTTGATCGACGAAACTTTGCCAGATGTCTTCCCACTCTTCGGCATCAACATCTACGGCGATGTCCCAGATATACATCTGGAGCATTTGGTCTTTATCGTAGCCAGACTCGGATGCCATCTTATTATTAACATAGATAAATTGTCCATTCGAACCGATCCAAGAAACCAGCTCGTGAGTATTGTCTAAGGAATATTTCATTTTCTCCAGCATCCGCTCCCGCTCCCTTCTATCCGTCACATCTAGTGCGATCCCAAATAGATATTCTATACCTTCAAATCTGAAATGGCTGGAAGACGTATATACATGTGTGACGCCTCCGTCCTTTCTGTACTGCTCGGTCTCTTCGTTGACTTGACCTTCTTTTTTGACTTGCTCGAAAAACGCATGCCATTCTGCTTCAGTCTGGACGAGACTAGAAAACTCCCATGCCTTCATTTTCATCACTTCAGCTCGGCTGTACTGCATTGTTTTGGCTACGAGTTGATTGACGTAGAGCATATCACCTGCCTTGGTCACCCAGAATATCATCTCATTAGCGTTGTCCATGGTGAAAGCTGCCATTCGATCCATGACATTGCTATTCATATCCGTTGCTTCCACTGCATCAAGCATTTCCGAGGGCGATGCATCAAAGTAGATATAACAGAAGGGCTCATGCGCAATCTCTACTCGACAGCTTGTGCTCTGAATCTCTAAAAAAGACTCATCTGACTTCATGAGCATCGTCATCTCTTCTACACATTCTTCGTCGTCGAAGGCATTCCAGTAAGTACGCCAAGATAGAAAGCTGGTAGACGGCGCGATTTCAAAGATGGTCGTCGGCATACTTAGTTCATCATATTGCAATAGTTCTCGTAGCGACGTATTGCTTCTGACGATGCTACCATCTTTACTGACACAGCAGGCAGTTTTATGCGTCAATGTCGCTGCATGAATGTAGGCGTCTGCGATATGCTGAACGAGTGGAGAGGACATATAAGCGATTTTGATACTTAGGAGAACCTTATTTCAGCAAAAAAGTTGACTATATTTCATCTACTGCTGAAATATCATCTACTATATTTCAGCAATCATTTTCTTAATCTACTGATTATCAATTGTTTACATTTTTGGCACGCCGTTTGTTACTACTTGGAGTGTAAGCAATTAATTTTTTGGAAGACATTACAAATCGAAAGATACAATGAATTTTACTACGAGCACACCGAACGAAATTATAGACATCAACTCTATTAACTTCTCAAAAGCCACCTTCCCAAAGGATAACACCAAAACCAATAGCAGTTAGCGCGAAAACGCTCCGATTGACCAAACACTTTTGAAGAACATTTTTAACAATTATTGACTAAATAATACTACAATGAATACTCGCGAATTTTTAGATGCTTATCAGGGATTGGAGCACAAGCTATATGCTTTTGCTATGAAATTGACGAGAAATAGTGCAGATGCGGATGATTTGATGCAGGAAACGGCAGTTCGCGCCTATTCTAACAGAGACAAATTTCAGATGGGCACCAACTTCAAGTCTTGGACGACAACGATCATGAGAAATACGTTCATCAACCGCTACAGAATGAAGCGTCGCCGCAATCTAGTAGATGGGCCACTTGAAGATCACACCTATGCCATAGAGAGCAATACAGTCTCCAATGGTTCAGAATCCGTTATGATGATGCAGGAACTAAGGAAAATATTAGACCAGATCAAGCCAAAATATCGTATCCCTTTCTTGATGCACTACCAAGGCTACGAATATCAAGAAATCGCCAAAGAAATGAATATCCCAATCGGCACAGTCAAAAGCCGCTTGTACACCGCTCGTCAGCAGTTGACTAAATTGATCCAAGCCAACTACCAAGAAGAGCGCCTAATGAGAGCGTAAGAAACGACCAATAGATAGTGAGAAGTAAAGAGGAATCACCCGAACACGTTTCCTCTACTGAAACCTGACTCGACTAAACCAAAACTTAGATTCATAAATATTGTAAATTTTCCCGTATTGAGGCAGCTTCATTGAGTTGAAGCTGCCTTTTTTTGTCGTGTAGCGTGTAGGAAGATGTCAAAGGAATAAAAGAATTATAAGTAATTGATTTTCAATTTTTTAAGATGGAAATTTCAAAAAGAGAGTCAAAAAATATGGCTCTTAACAGACCTCTTTCACCAACTCAAAATAATCATACTGCTCTGTAAAATCGTACTCATTATTGCAGTTCTGAAAGCCAATCTTTTGCAACAGTCCTTTGGAAGCTAGATTGTCTTTTTTCGCATATGCCCGAATAATGTTCCTCTGATAATGCACTGCGATGTGTTCCATCAAACCAAGGACAGCTTCTTGTGTGTAACCTTTTCGCCGAAAGGCTGCACTTGTCGAAAAGCCGATCATGCATTTTTTGTGATTGTCGTTAAAGTCCTCTAGGCTGAGGTTGTACAAATTTAAAAGACCGACGTAAGTTTGGGTCTCTTTCAGTTTCATCAGCCAATCACAAGCGCCCCGTTTAGCAGAAAATCGCTGCTGATACAATTGTATATCCATACACTCTTTGAGTAGCTTTTCGTCTTTGTAGTACTTTTCTACGAAAGGATTTTCATCATCTTTGAATAGCTCATAAATGACCATCATATTGTCTTCCGTCAGCATTTCAAATACCAATCGCTCCGTCGGCGGTAAATTGACAAAGGGAAAATGAGGTGTTCGATTCCGTTTGCGAAGTTCTTCAAAATAAGCCCGTCTAGATTCTTCTGAGTTATCCATAATATCTTTAAATGGGAAAGAGACTTATCAGACAAAACATACCCGATAAGCCTCTTTTATTTCGATAATTCAGTTGCGTTTTTATCGATGAAAACGCCATTTACACTAAGCTTTCACTTCCACCTTTGCGCCTGCCATCACTTCTTCTACGACATCAGGATTGAGCAAGGTAGACGTGTCACCTAGATTGGAGACATCACCCGATGCGATCTTTCTTAAAATACGGCGCATGATTTTCCCGGAACGCGTCTTAGGCAATCCCGACACCACTTGTATCAAATCCGGTTTGGCGATAGGCCCGATCACTTCTCTGACCATATCGCGTACTTCTTGCTCGAAGGCAGCTTCATCAGTTACCGATTTTTGTGCAATGATATAGGCGTAAATACCTTGCCCTTTGATGTTGTGCGGATAACCGACAACGGCACTTTCTACCACATTTGAGTGCTCATTGATGGCATTTTCTACTTCTGCCGTCCCCATGCGATGACCGGAGACATTGATGACATCATCTACACGCCCGATGATGCGGAGTCGACCATCTGCATCACGTCTAGCACCATCACCTGTAAAGTACATATCCTTAAAAGCGGAGAAATAGACTTGTCGGCAACGCTCATGATCGCCATAAGTCGTGCGTAGAATGGAAGGCCAAGGAAATTTGACACACAATAAGCCTTCTACATCATTGCCTTTGACTTCTTCTCCATTGGCATCTACTAAGATCGGCTGTATGCCGGGCATTGGGTAGGAAGCAAAGCAGGGTTTTGTATCTGTGATCCCCGGTAGCGGCGTGATCATAATACCTCCGGTTTCGGTCTGCCACCAGGTATCGACAATGGGCGATTTTCCCTTCCCGACTTTTTCGTCATACCACTCCCAAGCTTCTTGATTGATGGGTTCGCCGACTGAGCCGATCACTTTCAGCGAACTTAGATCGTATTTATCGACATATTCGTCTCCTTTAGCCATCAGGGCGCGGATAGCGGTAGGTGCTGTGTAAAATTGATTGACCTGATGTTTATCACAAATCTCCCAAAAGCGACCAGCGTCCGGATAGGTCGGTACACCTTCAAACATGACGGTCGTCGCACCTGCCAAAAGCGGTCCGTATACGATGTAAGAGTGCCCTGTAATCCACCCAATATCTGCTGTACACCAATAGACATCGCCATCCTGATACTGAAAGACATTGCGGAAACTAAAGCAAGTATACACCATATAGCCACCACAAGTATGCACCACCCCTTTGGGTTTTCCAGTAGAGCCGGACGTGTACAGAATGAAAAGCATATCTTCGCTGTCCATGACTTCTGCCGGACAGTCTGCTGATTGCCCATCGACTTCCTCATGCCACCATTTGTCTAGCTGACCGTTCCAGTCGATGTCGTCTCCTGTATTTCGATGTACCAAAACTGTTTCTACGCTATCACAGCCCATCGCTATGGCATCGTCTACTACTTGTTTGACCGGAATGTGCTTAGAACCGCGATTGTTGTAGTCGGAACAGATGACCATTTTGCAAGTCGCATCCTTGATCCGATCTGCCAGAGCAGAAGCAGAAAATCCGGCAAAGACCACTGAGTGTACTGCCCCGATACGAGCGCAAGCCAATACGCCTATTGCCAGCTCCGGCACCATGGGCATATAGAAACAAACACGATCACCTTTACCTACTCCATTGGCTTTCAGTGCATTAGCTGTTTTGCAGACTTCGGCGTGGAGCTCTTTGTAGGTGTAGGCTTTGTGTGGAGCATTTGGGTCATTGGGTTCCCAAAGGATGGCAGTCTGATCACCGCGCGTCTCTAGATGACGATCCAAGCAGTTTTCAGTAACGTTCAATTGTCCACCGACGAACCACTTCACATCTGGCTTTTGAAAGTCCCACTGCAATGTCTCATCCCATTTTTTATGCCATGAAAAGGTGTCCGCTTGCTCTGCCCAAAATTGCTCAGGCTGCTCGACACTTCGCTGATAAACTTGTTGGTATTCTTCGAGTGATTTGATCTGTAAAGTCATTTGTTTTTATTTTTTGTACAAGTAGGTTTGTTTTGTTT
>JBCDHX010000225.1:0-6339 GCA_038749535.1 Bacteroidota bacterium | reverse complement strand
TTTTCATAGCCGTATCTTAGAGCCTCAATTTGACCCTCATCCAATGAGGTAATGTACCTATTTGCCATTTGTCTTTCTTGTTTGTTCAACAAATGTAACACAGTAATCTCTATAGGAAATTATTTTTACTCAACTACTTAACAGTTAATTCCTGTAAGTTATCAGCATATATTTTTTTCGAGCATCCATTCTATATCAATTATCGTTACATCAATATCAAATTGATCCTTTAATTCTTTTTCACAATCTTTTTTCTTTTTACTAGATGGTGCTTGATTGGTAAAGAAAAATTGTTGTGGTAAGAGCGAAAAAAGCGCTGTATGTCCAGGAAAACAGTTTGTCCTTGAAGTTTTCCTGTGTAAGGATCAAAGTGTAGTTTAATGACTTCGTCTTGGGGCGTGACAACAATTGCTGCTGTCGCAAAATAATCGCCTACTTCGGTAAACGGATTCTTTTGTTCCATCAAGCTAGTAATTTTGCCACCTGGATAAGCCGCTTTAATGTTCTGGTACATCGCCTCCCAGGCAATAGATTTGTCCTGCGCTTCTGCACGAACAGCAGGATTCAGCAACCAATCCATTTCGTTCGACAGGACCGCAAATGTACCCGAAAAGCAAATCACGAATAGCAACAGCCCAATGTTGAGTCCGAGCCAACCGTGTATTCTGAAGAGTATTTTATTGGATAATGCTTTCATGCTTGGTGATTGATTGCATTTCACAAATTGCTTAAACTAAAAACAGGCGATACACTTCGAGCATACCGCCTGTTTTATATCATTCAACTGCTCATCAGGCGCAGCTTACTTATCCTCGCCAAGGGGATAAATGGCATAAATACCGCCACCACCTGACACTTCAAAGGCTTTTTCAGCCATATCACCACTGATGGAATAGCGATAGACTTCGTTGAACTGATTGGTTAGTACTGGCAAATAAACATTGTCACCATCAAATGTAGCAAGAACGCCAGCAAAAAAAGAAATTTGTGGAAGACCAGGAATTGGAGTCACCGTCTGAGCTTCCAAGTCTAATACGCACCAATTCGCAGTTGGTTGTGTAAAGAGAATTTGCAAGACTTGATTGATTTGATCTGGACTTAAATTTGGTACACCTCCTGCTGCTACGACAATATCAATCACTTCTTGGGGGATAGAAGACGCAACTAAAGCAATCGCCTTATTATCGCCGATATATCCGAAGTTAGAATGAAGCGGTAAGAACACATTGGCTGGATTGATGACCTGTGCTGGACGGAAATCATAAGCTGTATCCACTTGATTCTGACCAGGAAGAATGCGGAGAATACGACCTTGGGTAGCAGGTAATACGTTGACGTTTCCTTGCAGAGAGAGGTACAGCGTGCCGTCATCAGCCACTGGATTATCTCCAGTTAGAAAACCAGGGAAGAGACTCTCCTCAGCAGCAATTACTGTGCGAAGATAGCGTCCAGTACTCACATCCGCTACGTGATAGAAAGTTGAGGAGTAATTACCACCATTAGCGGGTCGAACACCAGAATAGACCTCATTTCCTCTAAAGAAGAAATTTTGATAACGCTGTGGAAGTGTATCCGTAGGTAACTCACCTGCGCTCATATCAATAGTGGCTTCGACAGACATTTCAATGGGGTCAAAGATGGTCAAGCGAGTTGGCTCATTTCTATCGTGTAAAACGCCTGTGGTTTCGTCTTGTATGACTATAGCAAACGAATTGTCACCAATGAACGGAATGCTCCCATCAATTACAAATTCTTCATTGCCATCGACTCCCATACGAACAAAGTTATTGCTTTCATTAGGGTCTTCAAAATAGATACTCCCCTGAAAAATGTCTCTAGGAAAAAATCTGGTAAAGTCTGTACCTGTACTGTTATCTATCATGCTGGAAGGTACTTCCTCATAGTATTGAGCGAAATAAGATTGACTGCCAGGTGCCGTAGTGACAACGACATAGCCATCCGATTTGCGTTGGTCTTCGGGTGCTAATACACCATCGTCGTCTAGCGTGACGGTAATTGTACCTTCATCACTGATGTTAGCTGCTGTCGCTCGGAAAGTTCCAGTGATGCTTTGACGAACATCGAAGTCAAATGCAGTTGCATCGCCAATGGTGAGCTCTCCAGTTGTCGATAATGCAAGCGCACCAGTTGGATTTGAGTTGACCAACTCGTAAGTGGCTGTCTCTCCTTGTGGCACACTAGCACTGACATTCCCAATCACTGTACCTGCTTCTTGCTTCTCTGTGATGCTAGCTGTAAAATCACTAGCGTTCACCACTTTGGGTACATCATCATCATCGTCGTCATTGTTACAGTTGGTCAAAAACAACGAAAGAGATAATGCCAAAACGAGCAAGCTCCATCGTTGGAGTTTTAATGATAAATGGTTCATATATTATTTGAATTAGTTTGAAAAAATAGTTGTAGAATAGCGGGCATTTTTAGGCATGCCAGCTACTTTTCTAAAAATTTGTGTACGTCAGCTTCAAACGAAAAGCACGTCCAGGCTTTGGTACTCGAAAATTATCGAACAATAGATTATTAGCGATATTATCTGCTTGGAGCGCTAGTGTGAGTCCTTTGACTGGCAACTTCGCACTCACACCTGCATCGTGCTGATGTTGAGTGGGGACGAGGTTAAAGGGATTGGCGTTGTCCAAATCCAAGACGTAATTGATGCTAAATCGCTGCACTGTATAGTAGTCATAGAAAATCGTCAGTTTACTAAAACCACCTACTTTTTCGGGATAAGTATATCTGATGCCTGCCGAAACAAAAGATTGAGGCGTGTTGGGAACTTGCGTACCAATAAAGCTCTCATCTGCTGCTAACTCACTAGCTGCAATACTCACCGACTGTAAAGTGTATCCGACTCTTAGCGTCAGTCCTGTAAGCACTCTGCCTGTGGCTGCCGCTTCAAAGCCTTCCGAATCTACTTCATCTTCATTAATGAAGCGCGCTAGTCCTTCATTATTGAGTGGTTGCAATCGGATGAGGTTTTCTTGACGCCGCAAAAAACCATTGATGTCGAGGGCGAAGTTTCGGTTGTTGGAAAATTCTTTTGATAGTCGGATACCTAGATTGAAATTGTCACTATTCTCTGGTCGCAGCCCATAGTTGGGACGAATCAACTGAAAATCGCCAAATAGTTCGCCTCGTGTAGGAATGCGAGTGGCGCGTTCAAAATTGGCACGAACAGCAATAATTTCTCCTGGAAAAGCGAAGCGAATACCCGCCCCAAATCCGACTTCATCTAGTGAAGTTTCGCGCACAGGCAGTCGAGTGGCATTCCTAGAATTGATGTCCAATGCTTCCGCGCTGAGATAGTAATGTTTTCCGAATGCAACGGCAGTTAGTCGCTCTTCTAGCCAGCTACCGCTGAGTTCCAGTCCAGCTACATTGCTCAAAAAGTCTGCTGGCACAGAAAGTATATCTACAAACTCATCGTCTATTCGCAATCGAATGCCAAAAGGATCTTCCCCAAATACTTGCTCGGCTGCAAAAAAGTTGCTCGCGGTGATGCTGAGTCCTGCGCCTAGTGTAGCACCGATGTTGAGTCGGTGAGCAGTAGATTTGTTGGTGCCATCGCGGTCACTGGGTAGGAATAGGATTTCGCCAGGATTCGTACCAGGTGTAGGTAAGATATTGCCAAACCAATCGTAGATATTGGTGGTTGTGTCTGTGATTTCGTCTTGACCATAAGAAGCGATACCTGAATAATCTAAATCCAGCCAATCAGTAATCGTTTTTCGATATTTCAGTCGCCCCGTGAGCGAACGCTGACCAGTAGTCGCTTCTCCTGCGGGCTGAATGGTGACTTGAACACCATGTTGTGTCTGATCGTCGCGTATCGCACCTGCCAACGCCACCTCAAATACATCTGCCCACTTGCGATCTATCCAACCCAGCCGAGCTTCAGCATAGCCCGATCGGTGGCGATCATGAAATCGCTCGATGTTCACGGTGTCTTCTACCGCACGTATTTCCGTTTGCCCAAATCGGTTGACAAACTCTTCAAAAGAGCGATTTGGGATGTTGCGCATCTCATAGTTGTTGTCGGCATAATTAGCGAAGAAGTTGACGCCAAAGTACCCGCCGCTTTCTCCAAACTTGCGTGTCATATACCCTAAAATGCGGTGCATATTGAAAGAGCCTACTTCGTAGCTTGCTTCCATAATGTTTTCGTTGCCGCTACGCGATACAATATTGACACCGCCACCCAAAGCGTCTGTACCCACAGAGACTGGCATCACACCTTTATAGACATCTATGCGTTCGATAGCACCTGCGGGCAAAATGTCTAGTGAAAGTCCGCCACCATAATATTGTATCGGAATACCATCGTAATAGGTACGCACTGCGCCACCTTGCAGTCCATTGAGGCTGATGCGCGTTTGAGAACCTGCGCCGCCATTTCGTCTGACGAGTAGTCCTGTAGAGCGACGCATCAACTCAGGTACTTCTAGTGATTGTGTTCTCAGTTGAGTCGCATCTATACTGGTGACCGTGATGGGTTTGAGCTCTTGAAGGGTGCTATTCGATTGGGCTTTGACGGTTACTTCTCCGAGTACATTGGTGGATTCTTCTAGTTTCAGGTTGAGTTCCATCGATGGATTGGCTGACGAAATCTGGATGGGTTGTGTGTAATTTTCAGCACCTACATAAGAGACGGTGAGGGTGTAGTCGCCTTGAGGTATTTTTTCAATCCGATATTGCCCTTCTACATCTGTCACTGCTCTGTAGTCGGTCTCTGCCAATTCGACATAAGCACCTATAGCAGGTGTGCCGCCAGCATCTGTGATCGTTCCGCTGATGGCACCGATCTGCGCGAGCGATATACTCCATCCCAACAATAAGAAGAAAGAACTGTAAATCTTGACCATTAACGTTTATTTAGTCTAAATAAGCCGCAAAGGTAAAAGGAAAATTGGACTTTGGTGGTATGAAAAATGATTTGTAAGAGAGAAACCTTAAGGCTTTCATCTTCGATGAAAAGATGGATGTAACTAGGCCTCAATTGAAGGTTATGTTCTATAGATGATTTGTATGTGGATTTCTTTTTTGATGAAATCGAGTGGATAGGAATCCTTATTTTACACTTACAAAAGTGTTCACTCAGCTATACCATTTTTCAAGAACCTCTCACTCCAATTTCCTACGAGCCGTCAATGCCCATCTATCTCCATAATATAAATGCAGTTCCATGCTATTTTTGCCTGAATCACCAGTTTTTTTGAAGAAAACAGTTTCAAGACCGCCTTCAAATTCATATACATTGTTAATGGTCTCGATCAGCGTATCTGTTACGTTATTTGCGTAGGTGATCGTAATACCCGATTCGTGTGCATTGACGATGATATCATTCGAATAGTTATTGTAGTACGTTCCTGTGCAATCCTCCACAGCGATGTCGCCAACGCTATTAAAGTCGAAGTCAGGTATGCCCAAATACTTATCGTCTCCTAGCATAGCTAGGTTGCTAAACGAATAGGAGCGCTGTCCTCGGCTCAATAGATCATCTAAATTGATCTTCACGATCTCATTTGGACTATGATACGACATGAACCAAATATCACCTGTTGTGAGATTTTGGATCTAAGAACTATACAAAATAGAATTAGGGGATAGATATTTGGTTTGATTGTGTTTGAATTGCTGGAGGATATATCGAATGAAACGTTCAAAACTTCCGGTTCGGCTGACCAAATAATCGCATCCGTGTCTGAAGAGTGAAACAGCCTTGTATTCTTTGCCTTCACTATTTATTTTAGTGGGGACTTTCTTGTAGGTTTTAAGTCCTTCTAAAATAGATAACACATAAGTGAATACGACAATAGCCATCAACAGCTGCTGCTTGAATTTTCCCTGCACATTCATGGCTTCTAGGTCAAATCCATTTGATTTGAGCTGTTTGAAACAATGTTCAATTGACCATCGAATGCCATACTTGACTGCGATTTGAGCAGCACACTGATCCTTGTTAGTGATCAAGAAAATAAGTTCTTCTTTGGCATCGGGATCAGGATTTTTGCAGACTACAAAATATAAGTTCATCCCTTGCATCTTGAAGCCTTTACGCATGGATTTATTGGCTATTTTGCTGCGCTTGACTTTGTCGATCATTTGCTGTGCACTTTTGCCCGCAGCAACATCGATATACTGGCAATACGTGTTCTTTTTGAGCCGAATGATGAAATCTAGGGCAAACGCATCAAAAGTATGATAAGCAATAGTTGTCGTATGGAGCAAGTGTGGAACACGTTTTACTTGGGTGGCGGATGGCGAAAGGGCAGGTTCGACGGAGGAGTTTGCCATTTCTAGACCTTTTGATTCGTTTTG
>JBCDHX010000224.1:0-6378 GCA_038749535.1 Bacteroidota bacterium | reverse complement strand
TTTTACTCCTGTTACACTCAGTAAGGGTATATCCAAAAGCGTCTCGTATAACTTTTTTGATTCCATCTTGTAAAAGTAATACTTTGTCTATTTTTTGCCTATTTGAAGTCCCTCCACAACATTCTCCCTTGAGCCAAAATATTTTTCCATCTGCTTGATACATCCGAATTTGCGTTGGTACAGCTGCACCACTAAACTGTAAGCGTACTTGTCCGGCGGCAGGATTTGGGGATAAAGTAAAGGAAGACAATTGCAGATTCCTGTCCACAGGTGAGGTCATATTGGTTTGAGGAGCTTTGGTACCGCTCTTTTGTTGATTGTTCAAAGCAAATTTGAAAGGCAAAGTAAACCTGACTCGCACTGTACGTCCGCGCTGCACACCCGGAATCCACTCGATACCGTCTGTATTCATCTGCTGCACTACACGCTTGGCTTCTTCGCCGCAGCCGCTTCCGATGTCGCGCACCAAGTCAATGTCAGACAAAGTGCCATCCGTTTCTACTGTAAACTGTACTACGCAGATGCCTTCTATTTCGTCGGCTTTGGCTGCTTTCGGATAGCGTGTATTTTCGAGTAAGTAAGCGAGCAGTGCTTTATTAGAACAGTTGCGTTCTTCCTCTTGGTCAGCTAAAGTTTCACAATCATCTGCTGGGAAACGTGGCATTTCTTCAACTACCTTAAAAACTTCATCTTCCATGACTCGACTTTCTGTGGCAGTCTGTACTTGATTTTCTTGCAGTGCAAACTTGATGGGCAAAGTAAATCGAACACGTACTTTCTCACCATTCTGTTCACCCGGAATCCAGCTAATCCCATCTGTATTCATTTTTTCTACCACACGTCTAGCTTCTTCCCCACAGCCGCCACCGATGTCGCGCTTCAAAGTGATGTCCGAAACTGTACCATCTGTTTCGACTACAAATTGGACAATATTCATGCCTTGTATGTTGGCTTGGCGAGCTGCTTTTGGATACTTGATATTGCTGTAGATATATTTGACAAGTTCTGTATCCGAGCATTTTTTACGGGCTTTGTCGTCTTGCTCTTTTTCGCAAGATTTGGAGAAGAAGCGTGGCATCTTGTCGACGACGTTGTACAGTTGTTCAGCCTTTGGATTAGGGCGACGAATTTCTACACTGCCGTCTGCATACATTTCAAAAGTCAATTTTCGCATAAAGGCATTACTCATTATAACACCTACTGCTTTTTCAAATTCAGCTTCTGTACAGTTGGTTTTTACAGCTTTAAGGGCTTTGCTCAATTGCTGACTGACCACATCATTGTTGAAGCTTTTCGGACTAAAAATAGTTTCTATTCGCTGTTCAATGACTTTGGGATCGCAGGAGGCATCAGTGGAAGCATGATGCTCGTCTGTGTAGTGATGATGCGTCGTTTGTGTCGAGTGATTTTCAAAATCAAATGCTTTTCCATCTTTTCTTATTTCATAATGCAAATGTGGTCCGGTCGATAGTCCTGTATTACCGGAAAGTGCGATAACTTGACCTTGCTTGATTTTTTGATCGCCTTTCCCGATTTTCAAATCTCCCAAATGAGCATAAAGTGTAGAATAGCCATCGGCGTGCTCCAAAATGATGTGATTGCCGAAGCCTTCATCTGAGACAACTGCTGTTTTCAGTACGCCATCTGCGGTAGCAACGACTGCAGTATTCAAAGGAACGCCGTAATCTACGCCAGTATGTAGTTGTTTTTCGTTCGTGAATGGATTTATTTGTTCGCCATAACCAACATTACTTGTGATGTTGCTTTGATCTTTGATGGGATGAATAAAAGTCATCTCTTTAGTCGTCGATGCAGCCAAAGCAGCGACCACAATTTCGTCTAGTGTATTGTCCGTCAACTGCGTCGCTTCAACTGTAGATTGCGCTTCTGCTTCCCATTTGGAAAACGCCAAAACGGTCAATAAAAGCAATGGCAATAACGGTAAATACTTCATCAAGTTTCGCTTATGCGATTCGTGTCGTGTCATCATCAGAATACGATTTTTTAATTGTGATTGAATAAAATGATTGGCTAAGGCAATCTGAATACTTGACATCGATTGTTTCAATAGTAATCGTCCGTAGTCTTTGCGCTTGGCATCTTTCAGCACCAAAGCATCAGCTAGATATTCGTGGGTATTTCTGAGGGCAATGCGGTAGCAATATATGATCGGGCTGCACCAAAAAACGATTTGCAGGATTTCTACAAATAGCAGATCTAGGGTATGTTTTTGGTCGATATGGGCAACTTCATGTTTGAGGATTTGAGCTTCTTCTTTGAGTGCAGCCTCGAAAGTGCAACTCCAAAATAATAGATTGAAAAAGGAAAAAGGCAGGTGTTCTTGATCGGTCTGGACAAGGAGAATATCGCCCTGCCGCTGGACGTCGCTGCGGTTATACAATTGCCAAATCTGGAACAATCCATATAAGAAGCGATAGCCTACTATAATCGCACCTAGTACATAGATGAGCAACAGAATATCCAACCAAGTCCAAGTATTTTCCTGAGCTATAATTTGAATGGTGTCATCAAATTGGTCTAAGCTTTGATGGATGGGCTGGAAAAGTTCCGCACCGGAATGATAAATGGTATCTGGCTGCGGCTGCCAAGAGATCAGTGGAATCAATAAACCGACAGCGAGCGTACCGAGCAAGTACCAACGATTGGTGTGGAAGAAGGTTTCTTTACGCAACAAAGTGGCGTAGAGCAGGTAGAAAATGCTCCAACAGATGGTGACTTCTAGTAGATAGGTGAGCATAAGAGAGCGTTTGAGAGGGTGAGACAAGGAGAAAGTGAGAGGTTTATAAAAAGTGAGTAGCGAGAGGTGAAAGGTGAGTGCTAGGCAGTACCTATTCCTCATCGTCCAATTGGTCGAGTAGATCGGAGAGTTCCTGAATATCCAGATCATTTTCCTTGACCAAAAACGAGACCAGACTATTCATAGAGCCTTCAAAGTAATCATCGACGAGCTGATGCAAGCTTTTTTTGCTGTACGCTTCTTTTTCTATGATGGGGAAATACTCGTAGGTGCGTCCATAAGCTTTGTAATTTACGTATTGCTTCTTTTCTAAGATGCGAACAAAGCTAGAAATGGTGCTATGCGGTGGCAATGGGTCACCACCGATGTCCTCTCTGATGTCACGCACTGTGCAGCGACCGAGTCGCCAAATGATCTGCATGATTTCTTCTTCTGCCTTTGTCAATTTATTCATGGTTGCGTGGTTGAATTGTACAATATAGATTTCGCAAATCTGGAAGATTTACCAAATCAAATCAAATCTTTGCGAAAGCAAGCTACTCTCGACCAGTTTAGCTGGCGCGAGAGTAGCGGATTGCCTTTAGCCAATACAAATATAACTATATTTATAGTTATAAGACAAATATTTTTAGTTTAATGATTTACATTTTTAGTCGGAAAAGCCATTTTGTGCCAATTAGGGTGCTAGTTTTAATTTTCAAGTTGCCCGCTGAATCAGCATTCCAATCATCACCTCATTACTATGAGCGTCTCTACAATTATTCTTGAGAATAGCACTCAATAGGTGATCTACTTTCTCACGTTGCCGATGCCATTCACTTACTCCTGGCAATGTATTCATTGCTGTCCTAGACAACCCAAATTGGGTATACAGCACACGGTGTAAAATTGTGATTTTTATAACTCAACTTTTACCGTGTGATATGATGCCGATAGGGATAAATCCTTTTATCAAATTTACTTTTTTATCCCGTTATCGGTATATCTTCACTACTGTCATTGACCATTAAAGAACGAAATTTATACCAACTCCATATTTATCAGATAATCAGTAACTTGTAGTCTACCTCCAACGAAAAGTCATACATAAAACAAAACGACATGGGTAGCAAAAAAATCCTCGTCATCGGTAGCTCCAACACCGACATGGTCGTCCAATCAGCGCGATTACCAGCACCTGGCGAAACCATCCTAGGCGGTCAATTCTTGATGAATCCTGGTGGGAAAGGAGCAAACCAAGCCGTAGCCGCTGCCAAACTCGGTAGCGATGTTAGCTTTATGTGTCGATTGGGCAAAGACTTGTTTGGCACAGAAGCGATCAGCAACTTTAAGGGTTATGGTATGGATACCTCTGGCATTGTACAAGATGAAAATCATCCTTCAGGTGTCGCCCTCATCATGGTTGATGAGAAGGGCGAAAACTGTATTTCAGTAGCTTTGGGCGCGAATAATGAGTTATCAAAAGCGCAAATTGATGCGAATCGAGCCTTATTTGAAGCTTGTGAAATCGTTTTGATTCAATTAGAAATTCCCATCTCGACGGTCGAACATGCGGTACAACTCGCCAAAAAATTAGGCAAAACAGTCATCCTCAATCCCGCTCCAGCTCACGAACTATCCACCACTACCCTATCCCATATCGACATCATCACACCTAATGAAACTGAACTTCAACTCCTCAGCGGTCACACCATCACCGACGACGCTTCCATTCGTGCTGCCGCTCAATGCTTACTCGATCAAGGCGCGAAAACCGTCATTGTCACCCTTGGAAAAAGAGGTGCTTTTATCCTCAATGAAAACTTAGAAACCGTCATCCCTGCACCCACTGTCCAAACCGTCGACACCACCGCTGCGGGTGACACTTTCAATGGCGCATTAGCGGTCGCTTTGTCGGATGGAAAAGAGCTAAAAATAGCTATCGAATTTGCGAATCGGGCGGCTGCTTTTTCAGTCACCAAATTGGGGGCGCAGTCTTCTACGCCGACTTTGGAGGATTTAAAATAAACCAGCTTCCAAAGCATCGGAACAAGTTCGCGCTCTTTGCGTCTGCTCTCTGACTTTGCACGAAAAAACGAATCATTCAACACCTAATACGCACCAATCATGTTCATTCCACAATCCTACGCCCTTGCCGTTGCTCTTTGCGTCATCACGATGCTTTGTTGGGGTTCTTGGGCGAATACACAAAAACTCGCCAGCCGAAAATGGCCCTTCCAGCTCTTTTATTGGGACTACACCATCGGTATCACTTTGCTGACGCTTATTGTGGGTTTTACATTGGGAAGTTCAGGCGAAGAAGGTCGCTCTTTCCTAGCCGATCTCAGCCAAGGATCTTCCAAAGCCTATACTTCTGCCTTTATCGGCGGCATCATTTTCAACCTAGCCAATTTATTGATCGTTGTTGCCATAGATATTGCAGGGATGGCGGTGGCGTTCCCGATTGGTATTGGGATTGCGCTGGTGCTGGGCGTCGTCGTCAATTATACTGCTACGCCTGTGGGCGATCCTGTTCTGCTTTTTGTGGGCGTGGCACTGGTCGCTTTGGCAATTGTTTTTGACGCCTTAGCCTATCGAAAACTCTCCGCAGAAACCAATACCACGTCGACTAAAGGCATCATTATTTCCATTGTCGGTGGTGTCTTGATGGGCTTCTTTTTCCGATTCGTCGCCGCTTCCATGAGCACCGATTTCATCGACCCGACACCTGGTTTATTCACCCCTTATGCTGCTGTTTTCGTCTTTTCGCTTGGCATTTTCGCCTCCAATTTCTTGTGGAATACCTACTTCATGTATCGCCCGATGAAAGGAGAAGTTGTCGCTTATAAAGATTATTTTCGATTGGGAACACCCAAGTTGCATTTGATTGGGTTGCTAGGTGGCATCATCTGGTGCGTAGGTATGTCGCTGAGTTTGATTGCTTCGGAAAAGGCTGGATTCGCCATTTCTTATGGTCTCGGACAAGGGGCGACGATGGTGGCTGCCGCTTGGGGTGTTTTCATCTGGAAAGAATTTAGAGCTGCGCCCAAAGGCACAAATCTGTTGATTACGTTGATGTTTGGGAGTTTTATTGTAGGGTTGACTTTGATTGTGGCTTCGCGGTTGGTGTGAGGTGGGAATTAGACTTGCTACTTCGAACATGCGATGAGCTTATCTCTCTTTTTCTGCATGGTAGGAGAAAATTAGGAGGCAAAAGCTAAACTCACCTTTAGTTTTAAAGACTCCAGCATCTGCTGCAATTCTTCTATAAATTCCTGCCGCTTAAACTGATACTACCGAATCATAGATTGATTGCGTGTTGTTTTTTGATGCAGTTCAATGCTTTCATTGAGGCGTTCAATATTTTGGCTCAACTCTGCGATTTGTATGTACTTGATGTCTAGTTCTTGTTCCATTCGTTGTTGTATTTTAGGGCAAACGCATCAAAAGTATGATAATCAATAGTTGTCGTATGGAGCAAGTGTGGAACACGTTTTACTTAGGTGGCGGATGGCGAAAGGGCAGATTCGACGGAGGAGTTTGCCATTTCTAGACCTTTTGATTCGTTTTGGGGCAATAGCCTGTCCCGCTTGCGGGGCCAAAATGAATAGCCCGCCGGCTTTGCCTGTCCCGACTCTCGG
>JBCDHX010000223.1:0-6778 GCA_038749535.1 Bacteroidota bacterium | reverse complement strand
GTCCATTCTGTAAGCCTAGCAAAGCTGCTTGCTCAAATGCCGAATAATCGAATCTCTTCTGCTTTTTCTTCTTACTCATTTGTGTCGCTTTTTCCAAAGTTAACTACTTTTGGTTTGACACACTTCTCTGAACACTCCCAACGGGTAGATTATATTTTACAACTTCCCTAATCTCGTTGTTTGCCTTCCTTCACTTTGATTTCGTCCATCGCTTTATCTAGTTTGATGCTGCCATTGGCGTAGTTAATCAAAGCATCTTGTGGCACGGTTACATCAATGACTTTATTGTCAAAACTGCTGAAGCGCAAGTGAAACATCAACACTTCTCCTGCTTCTAGCGACTCTACCGTCTGACCGTATTCGATCACATTTTCTTTGAAACTATCGATGAAAGGCTCGAATTTTTCTGAAAACTCTTTTTCCCTTTCTTTGCGTGCTTCTTTGTCATCCGGACAATTGCAATCCTCATTCTCTTCATTCATATCAAAACTCCCCCAATCCGTTCTGATTTCCCAACGGCTGGACTTATCTCCCGCTGAATGCACCCGCAAATCGACTATCGTCCCTAGACCACGAATGGTATTGTACTCTCCAGCATCGTTGATGACAAATGTCTCACTTAGATCCTCATCGTACAAGCGATTCAGAATGGTGATGAGCATCTCTACATCTGGGTCGCGAGCTTCTTCTTTGGCATCTTCTGAGAACTTGACTTTGTCCAAAAACTCCTCATCCGTGAGTTTGCGCATTTTCAAATCTTGCACATACTTGTATTCTACCTCAGCAGTCAAAGTGGCAGTGCGCCGTTGAGAGCGACGATTGCCAGGGAATGGATTGATGACGGCTGCTTCTTCCCAGTCGTCGACAAAATTGAGGAGAATACGCTCGTCCGGTTGTAGCTGTCGGATCAAAAAAGCATAGTCTGTCAAAAAACGCTCCGCCGTCCGCTGTATGATGTCCTGCCGATCAAATTGCTCATCTTCTACATCATCACCTTCGAGTACTGCGACACCACCGATGCGGCGACCGCCTTTGATGCCCACTTTCGCACCGCGTATATATATCTGCTCCCGACCAAAGCCAAAAGCATAAGCTTCCGTCATCGTACGGATGGTAAAGACGATGCCATAACCATCAATGTACTTGCCTTCTACATCGTCATGCCAAGCGTCATCTTGTAGCTCCTGCTGTGTGAGTTTCATCAAGATGTTTTCGGCGATCTCAATGTCTTTTGCCATTCGATCGGCGTCTATTTGTGCGAATAAACTCATGCTAAAAAGCAAGGCTATCGCAAGTGTTACATGCTGTTTCATGTTATATTTGTTAGTTATAATTGACTGGTAAATTTTATTCATAGCTTTTGATTATCAGTGGGTTAGTCAATTTTATTTAATGTACCCACGTAGTCACCTTGATACCAGATGGCTCTATCGAAACTTGCTTTTTGAGATTCAAAATGGATTTCTACCTCTGTTTGATCTTCGATGAAAAAGGCGTTTTCTTTGGTTGGTAGAATATAGAAAACATCACCTTCATAATCCACTTTCAGGCGATGATTGTCCAATGTGACGCTCATGATGGTTTCATCATCTTCAAATTGGAATTTTCCCAAATACTGAGATAATACATCATCTGAAATTGATAAAACAGGTTTCTTTGGTTTGGGCGGCAAAGGTGGTAAGCCATACAAAGCTCTACGAGTAGTACCGACCGGAATTCTTTTATTGATTTCGTTGTTTTGTAGGAAAATGATCGTTTTATTGTGATCTGTATGTCGTTCGATATAATTGACGAAACCTGCCCATCCACCGGAATGCGAAACGATCGTCCCCATCGTGCTATCAGAACGAATGCCCCAGCCATAAGCATAGTCATTCATACTGCCGTCATTCAGAGCAGTCGGTAGAAACAGTCGCTGCCGATAAGGTTCTTCAAAGATCAAATTGGTGTACAACATCTGATCCCATTTTAGCAAGTCAAGTGCTGTTGAATTGACCATACCATCACCAACAATGCCATCTAGGGGAACGATCCACTTTTCTTCGGGATGCTCATCCGGTACAATAGGGCGTTTCAGTTCATCTGAATAGACATAAGCACTAGCGCGATTGAAGATAGTCGTCTTGTCGTAGCGGCTGCGATTGACTTGAGTATGGTACATACCAACCGGCTCAAAGATATTTTCCTTCAAAAAATCACCGAAAGACTGCCCACTCACACGTTCGATCAGACTCGCCAACAGGACATAGTTGGTATTGGAGTACTCATCTCCCTCACCCGGTTGAAAGTCCAGTGCAATAGATTCATTTTGAAATCGCTGTATGATGCTATCATTGGTGACAAACTTGCCTTCGGGCGTATTCCACTCGAAGCCTAAATAGTCCGGCAGCCCGCTAGTATGTCGTATCAAATCATCTACAGTAATTGCAGCATATTTTTTCAACTCAGGAAAGTAAGTCGCTATCGCGTCGCTTGCTTTGATTTTTTGCTGCTGCTCCAGTAGCATAATGCCTGCCGCCGTAAATTGCTTAGATACAGAAGCCAATTCAAATACTGTATTCAGGTCGATCAATAAGCTATCTTCCAAGTTCGCATAACCAAATGAGCGTGCATAGACGATTTTTCCATCTTCTGCAACGAGTACATTGCCCGTAAAGCCACTGCTGTCATAAGCGACCTGAAAACTAGAGTCGATACGCTCATAACTATAGTATTGACCATAGCCGATACCATACAGTAGACAACAAAAAATAACACTTAAATATCTCATAATCAATTAACTCACATTATAAAATGGCGGAAAGACTAATGAAAAAGAAGCTATACCCTCACGCATCACTCTCTCACTCTCTCACTCTCTCGCAACTGCTGTCTTTGCAAATCCAAAATCATCTCCTCAATTGCTTGCAAATCTGACTCGCGCTGCAGCTGTACTTGTTGCCACATTTGATTCAACAATCGGCGCACTTCTCGACGCTGTTCCAATTGCATATCTTGCATATTGGAAACGATGCGCGGCATATTTTGCTCATACTTAGAGTCCACAGCTCGCACGACTTGGCGGTTTTGTTGATATTGATAGCCGGCTAGCTTCTGATTGATGGCATCTTCTAGCCACTCACTGTCGATATTGGAGTTGCCGTTGAGTAGCTGCTGCAAAGAGTCCAACCGCTTATCGACGCGTTGCTGATCTTGTGCCATCAGTTCTCGTGTGATCGCTACATAATCATCTGCGGTCAGATCAGGAGTTGTCATGATTGCCTGTTCAGTCGAATGAGGTGGTGTCCCGAATGCCAAACTCACACCATTCTGTCCGACATCCAATTTGGGTTTGCCGACCAGCAATAGCAAAGCAACCGCTGCCGCCATACTTAGCCACCGGATCTGTCTTGGTGTGATGCGCGGTATGGTTCTTAGTTCCACAACGGTCGATTTGGGCAAGTGGTGATCGACTTGTCGCAGCATAGCTCGCATCGACTTCAGTTCGCTCAGTTCTGCTTGCAAATCTTCATTCTGCTGTATTTCTGCTTCAAAAGCCTGTCGCTCCTCTGCTGACAGTTCGCCATAGAGGTAATCCATCAGTTTATCATTCATAATTGTATTCTTTTGTGATATTGGCATTGGTTAATACTTTACGTAAATTTTTCAATCCATAGTATAAGCGGGACTTTGCAGTTCCTTCTGAAATACCTAATGTCTCTGCAATTTCTCGAAAAGTGAGTTCTTCATATTCTTTCATAATGATGACGGTACGTTGTTCTTCGGGTATTTTTTGTAGCGCATCTAAGACCATTTTGGAACGTTCGTTTCTATGATAGATTTCGTCTGGTCGTTCTTGCCGAGCCGTGATACGAAACTGTGTGATCTTGTCCTTGAGATTGGCGCGCGACTTGCGTTTTCGGCTCTCCATATGGCAGTGATTGACCACTGTCCGATACAGCCAAAACTTGAACTTCCGAGCATCTTCCAGACTGCTCAGCTTCCGATGTACCGTCACAAAGGATTGCTGGCAGACGTCCATGGCTGCATTTTCTTCTCCAAAATACTTCCAAGCGATGTTGTACACTTTCTCGTACCACAACCCAAACAGTTCGTTGAGTGCCTTCTCATCGCCATGATTGATTTTACTAATCAGATGTGTGCTGTAATGTTGTAGATCCATAGGTGTCAGGTCATTCCGCGCGTTTTATGGTGTATGGATGATGACTTATAAATCATAATTCATAACTCATGAGCCATAATTAAAAAGATCGCCCAAAGGATGTATCATTTATACCAATAGTTTCAAGAGGTGGCTACTATTTTCAAATAATTGATAAATTTGTTAGCCACTTTACACTTCAGTTTCTCCCGGCATCAAGTCGAATTTACAACATCATTAACCATGAGACTACTCCTACTATCACTTCTGCTTTCTTCTACACTACAAGTCGCTCATAGTCAATTAGATACCTCCAGTGTTGGATTGGTGCTGAGTGGTGGAGGTGCTTGGGGCATGGCACATATCGGCGTTATTCAATATCTGGAAGAAATAGGTGTGCGTGTCGATCGAGTAGGTGGGACAAGTATGGGAGGTATTGTCGGCGGATTTTATGCGATGGGTTATGGTGTAGAAGACCTGCAATCCATAGCGCGCGACCAAAACTGGGCATATTTATTGAGCAATGAATTTGATAGGAGAGAAGCACCACTCGCACTCAAAGACGAACGAGATCGCTATCTGATGACGCTGCGAAGAGAAGACAAAAACATCATACTTGCGGACGCGCTCGTCGATGGCATCAATATCTATCAACTCCTACAAGAACTGTGCTCTCCGGTGCGGCGAATTGACGATTTTGAAGAACTACAACTGCCTTTCTACTGTGTCGCCGTCGATCTGAAATCAGGCGATCCCATCATATTAGATAAAGGCTATCTGCCGGATGCTTTGCTGGCGACAATGGCGATTCCGGGACTCTTTCAGCCGGTCAAAATAGACGACTACCTACTCGTCGATGGCGGTGTGCTTAACAACTTTCCGGTCAATGAAATGCGCGACAAAGGAGCGGACTTGATCGTCGGGGTGACCTTAGTCGACAAAAACTACGAGCCGGGCGGCAAAGGATTGTCTAGTATACTGACACAAACGTATGAAGTCGTTATGCAAAATGCGCGCTCCATCTACGAAGGAGAATGTGACATTTGTATAGAAGTGGATGTGGGTGGACTTTCGGCGGCGGATTTTGATCGAGCAGATGAGTTTATCAAAAGAGGGTACGCGGCTGCCAAAGCGATGCACGATGAGTTGCTGACACTGCGCCGACCGCAGGCTTATGGTTTTGTGTCACCGCTACCTATCGAAATTCCAACAGAATTTGATATTCAAGCACTCAAAGTCGAAGGAAATGAGCATTTTAGTGATGAGGTGGTGCTGCGTGATTTGGGACTAGGCGGTGATTGTGCGACTTTAGAAGACATACAAGAAGCCGTCCAAAAACTACAAGCGAGTGGTCGCGTCGATCGCGTGTACTATCAGTTGCCTTCCGAAGAAAACGAATCTACATTGACCCTACAAATAGATGAAAAAGACAGCGAACTACTCAAAGTCGGACTCAACTACGATAGCGATTTTGGAGCAGGCATTTTGATACATCCGCGCGCGACGGACTGGTTTGGGGCAGGGTCTATCTTTGAAGCCGAGCTTAGACTTGACCGTAATCCTTATGCACAGATTGCCTACACGACCAACGCTTACAGTCGAGTCACTCCTGAGATCAAAAGCCGACTCATGAGCGAAGAGTATTTTGCGTACGAAAACGATCGCGATTTCAGTAGCAATCGACTCATTCAGCTACAAACTAGAGCAGGCGCGCGTTTCACCATCAATCCGAGTATGCAGCTCAATTTTGGTATAGAAAGCCAATGGTATGGCATCTCAGACAATGCGCGGCGTGATGTACTGCAAGGATTCGGGACGGATCTGTGGAATTATTATCTGACGTACAAAGCGGATTACTTCAATCAATCGTTGTTTCCCACACGTGGTTTTTCGACGCAGCTCATCAGCAAAGCCATCACCGAAAACTTTACGACTTATCAAGGACAAACTGCTCCACTTTGGGTCAGCGCGAGTCACTTTCAGGTGTTGCCACTGAGTCGTCGTGCTTATCTGCTATTAGAAGGACGCATCGGGCTGAGTACAGATAGCATTGCCCCTCAGTATACTTTTTATCAGGGCGGATTGATGACCCATCAGCGCGACAATTTCTTACCTCAACTCGGTATGCTACCCATGCGGCAGCAGGCACAAAATGGTGCGATGTTAGCGGCGAGTGTGCGCTATGATGTGGCGGCAGATCATCATTTTTATTTAGGATATGGGCTTTCGAGTTTAGTCATGAATGCGGATGAACTGAGCGACAGCAACTGGCAAAGTGGTATCGGCATCGGCTATACTTGGGCGACACCGATTGCACCGATTGGGGTACAGTTCAGTAGTCTGACCAGTGATTTTAGGCTGATTTTCCTAGTCACTGCTGGCTTCGATTTTTGAAAAAGTAGCACTGAATACGGCTTTATTTTATATGTCTACTATTCAAACGCGAGAGAGTACAATGTATCATGTTACATCTAAATGATTACATAACAAATTGCCTACTAGGGCAAACGCATCAAAAGTATGATAAGTAATAGTTGTCGTATGGAGCAAGTGTGGAACACGTTTTACTTAGGTGGCGGATGGCGAAAGGGCAGGTTCGACGGAGGAGTTTGCCATTTCTAGACCTTTTGATTCGTT
>JBCDHX010000222.1:0-6819 GCA_038749535.1 Bacteroidota bacterium | reverse complement strand
GACATATTTATTTACAGAGTTATAAGAGTAATTTACTCCCTCAAATAAGAATATTACACATGAATTTTCATATATCCAAAAACTCTGTACGGCTAACTTCTGTCAGAATGAACACCCTACGTCTAGAGGCTAAGTCTTTTGGTGAAACGGTTGTTGGTATTCATAATGACACCTTGGCTTACACGCCCAATAGCACGACAGCTTTTGATGCCAACGACCGCCTTTTCGTCATTGGAAATGGAAATGGGATACTCAATGATCCGAATGAACGTTCCAATGCCCTCATCATGCTCAAAAATGGCGATACAGAGCTAAAAGGACAACTGACTTTGACTGATGGCAGCAGCGCATTTACACTCCCTAATACGGATGGTGTAGCCAATCAAGTGCTACAGACTGACGGTAGTGGAACAGTGACTTGGGAAACAGCAACGGACACCGACAATCAAACTATTGATAATCTAAGTCTGAGCGGCAAGACGCTACAAATCTCATTAGAAGATGATGGACAAGCACCTCAAACCCTTGATTTGAGTAGCATAGATACTGACACCGACAATCAGACTATTGATAATCTAAGTCTCAATGGTACTATCTTAAGACTTTCCTTAGAAGGCGATAATGAACCTTTGCAGACAGTAAATTTGAGTAGCTTACAAGATGGTAGTGGTGCATTTTCTACTGCTGGTAACATCACGTCCAATATAGGAGGTGATCTAGGAACGGATGACTTCGTTTTTGGCTCAGATCAACTGGATGATAAGGCAGGGACAACGGACGATGCGCGCTTTTTCTTTGATAAAGACAAAGGGGCTTGGCGAGCAGGTACGGTTGATAGTGATCAGTGGAATGTAGATTCTTTAGGTATGTTTTCTACCGTAGCAGGCGGTATTAATAATACAGCTAGTGGCACTTATGCTACGGTCGGCGGCGGCGGTGGTAGTATCTTTCTATCAGGCAACACTGCTAGTGGCGGTTTTTCTACGATTAGTGGAGGAGGAGGCAATGAAGCGACTAGTTCCTTTTCTACCATCGGTGGAGGAAGTACAAACAAGGCGAGTAACAACTCTACTACGATTGGTGGCGGAAATGGGAATGAAGCCAGCGGTGCATTTGCTACTATCGGTGGAGGAAGCTCCAATCAAGCGCTTGGGCAGCATGCGACTATTCCAGGAGGTTATGCTCTAACAGCGAAGTCTTTCGGTGAAACGGTTATTGGTATTCATAATGACACCTTGGCTTATACGCCCAATAGCACAACGGCTTTTGATGCCGCCGACCGCCTTTTCGTCATTGGAAATGGGACAAGCCCCGCTAATGCAGATCGCTCTAACGCCCTCATCATGCTCAAAAATGGCGATACAGAGCTGAGAGGACAACTGACCCTGACCGATGGCAGCAGCGCATTCACACTCCCTAATACGGATGGTGCAGCCAATCAAGTGCTACAGACTGACGGTAGTGGAACAGTGACTTGGGAAACAGCAACAGATACCGACAATCAGACTATTGATAACCTAAGTCTCAGCGGTACTATCTTAAGACTTTCCTTAGAAGGCGATAATGAACCTTTACAGACAGTAAATTTGAGTAGTATAGATACCGACGATCAGACTATTGACAATCTAAGTCTCAGCAACAATGTGCTGCAAATTTCACTAGAAGGGGACGGTGAAGCACCCCAAACCCTTGATTTGAGTAGCATAGATACTGACACCGACAATCAGACTATTGATAATCTAAGTCTGAGCGGCAAGACGCTACAAATTTCACTAGAAGATGATGGACAAGCAGTTCAAACTCTTGATTTGAGTAGCATAGATACTGACAATCAGACTATTGATAATCTAAGTCTGAGCGGTAAGACGCTACAAATTTCATTAGAAGATGATGGACAAGCAGTTCAAACCCTTGATTTGAGTAGTATAGATACGGACAATCAGACTATTGATAATCTAAGTCTGAGCGGTAAGACGCTACAAATTTCATTAGAGGGAGATGGCGAAGCACCTCAAACCCTTGATTTGAGTAGCATAGATACTGACACGGACAATCAGACTATTGATAATCTAAGTCTGAGTGGCAAGACGCTACAAATTTCATTAGAGGGAGATGGCGAAGCACCTCAAACCCTTGATTTGAGTAGCATAGATACCGACACCGACAATCAGACAATTGATAATCTAAGTCTCAATGGTACGACGCTAGAAATTTCCTTAGAAGGCGATAATGAACCTTTGCAGACGGTAAATTTGAGTAGCTTACAAGATGGTAGTGGTGCATTTTCTACTGCTAGTAACATCACGTCCAATATAGGGGGTGATCTAGGAACGGATGACTTTGTCTTTGGCTCAGATCAACTAGACGATAAGGCAGGGACAACGGACGATGCGCGCTTTTTCTTTGATAAAGATAAAGGAGCTTGGCGAGCAGGTCAAGCAACAGCCGATCAATGGGATGCAGCTAATGTAGGTGCATTTTCTACTGTGGCAGGCGGCGCGAACAATGAAGCATCAGGAGACTATACAAGCATTTTGGGTGGACAAGGATTAGAGGCGAAGTCCTTTGGAGAAGCCGTCCTCGGTCTCAACAATGATGCAGACAGCTATACGCCTAATAGCACCGATGCCTTTAATGCAAACGATCGCCTTTTTGTCATCGGTAATGGAACCGCCAATAATGCACGTTCCAACGCCTTTGTGATGCTCAAAAATGGCAATCTAGGACTCGGCAATACCGTCGGCACTGCACCAAGCACACCGACCCAAGCCATTGAACACGTCAACGGTGCAAAACTCACCAATACAGGAATTTGGATGAATGCATCGGATGCCGCACGCAAAGAAAATGTAGAAGCATTGGACTATGGATTAGAAGAAATTCTACAACTGAATCCAGTAGAATACGACTACAAGCAAGGTGGCGAACATAGCATTGGTTTCATCGCACAAGAGATCGAAAAAATCTTGCCTGAACTCGTAAAGGGTGAAGAAGGCGATAAGTCTTTGGCTTATGGCTTATTGACCTCCGTGATTGTGAAAGCCTTGCAGGAATTGGAAGCCGAAAACAACGAGATGCAAGCAGAGAATAACGACATGCAAACTGAAATTGACGAATTGCAAGCCGAAAACGAAACTTTGAAGCAACTCAAAGTACGTCTAGCACAGCTCGAAGCAGAAAATACCAAACTCAAACAAATGCAAAGCCGCATGGCAAAACTAGAAGCTATGATGAGTCAATTGGTAGAAGATGAAGCAGAAAACAGTACTGCGACAGAACGAGATAGGTAGTCACTCAAAATCAAACGGCTATTAATCTCGGCAGCATTGCGCTTGCAGCGCTCGCTGCCTCGATGGTGGTCTTGGAGGGCAGATAGATAATAAAATATTGTAGAACAATATTTTATTATCTATCTGCCCTCCAAACCTCCTTTGCGCGCCGAGCCGAAGGCGATGGCGCGCTATGTGTCGATTAATTCCAGCACGACTACTTAAGTAGGTGTGCTTAAATGATGCTAAACTAGAATATTTTTTTTGGAAACACATAGGTAAGTAGGTGTACTCAAATAATCGACACTTTTGAACGGCTCTTTTTCAGCCTAAAATCACTTAAAAATAGTTCCGTAGCTACAGCTATGCAACGATTTTGAAGCAATTTTATACTAAAAAATAACTCGCTCAAATTTTGACGCTTATTTAAATCCACCTACTTATATAGTTTCACATAGAAAACAGTCTTGAAAAAACTATGGAACGCGAAATAAATAAAGTTATCTTCTTGAACGAGGAGATTTTGGTCTCAGTTTGTGCTTCAAAAACCGCATATAGCCGAGCTACATAAGGCTTTTTTAAGTTCAAAATGAGGGCAAAAGATACCTTCAAGATGGTAAGGTTATTTTTTTTGCGTTCCTATGTGTCTCTACTGTGCCTATGTGTTTAAAATAAAACACACAACAATGAAAAATACAATCAAACACATTTCACTATTCCTTTTGACTGCCCTACTATCTTGGAACACCCAAGCACAAGTAGCCGTCAACAATACAGGCAATGCACCCGATGCCACCGCCATGCTAGAAGTGACTTCTACAGAACGCGGTTTTCTAGCCCCCAAAATGACGGAAGCCCAGCGCGATGCGATTGGTTCAGGGAGTCCAGCTACAGGTCTGTTGATCTATCAAACCGATGGCACGGACGGATTTTACTATTTTGATGGCATGAATTGGGTGCCATTAGCAGCGAGTTCCTCTACTGGCAATATAGAGCCGAGAGCAATGATAAATGGAAATTCTCCTAGTGCATTAGGCTTGCTTTACTCAGGTCCCTCACGCACCGATGCCGACAATCGAGATGGTTTCCAATTTGTCTCCGATGAAGGCTACTACATCGACATCAACAACAAAGGAGAATTGGGACAATCGTGGATTTGGTACAGTGGTACAAACTGTACAGGCGTTGCCTATGCCGAACCTGAATTTTATGGACCAGGAGCAGTATTTGTGTCTCCTTTAGATGGAAATTTGTTTTTCATTGGTCAGACAGCTACTCTAACCAGTCCTAGCACGACCGCACAAAGTCGCTATATCGTGGATAGCAATACTTGTCAAGTCATCAGCAATACACAGGAATATTATCCTTTGATGGGAAATAATACGACGACGACAGGCATCAATCTGAGTAGCGGAACAACTTATACGGTCACTTTTCAATAATAAAAGTCAACTGAAGTACTCGGACATGTTTAAGCAGCATTTAGCGAGGCAGCGAGCGCTGTAAGTGTGATGATGCCGAGTTTTATGAACGTTTAATTGTGTCTGAGTACTTACTTATATCGTCATTTAGGGGGAGAGACGCAGAGCGGATCTTCCCCATTTATGAACCCAACGATCGTCCAAGTTTGCAACTTGCATGCACTACGCTCACAATGTGTTAGTGTAAATATAATAATACAATAAGGCGACATGAGCATAAAGCATCGCAGTTGCAAACTGCGACGATCCATGGGAATTTTCAAATGGGTACAAACTTCTAGATTTCGTTAGGTCGCATCCCAAAAACCCTTAATCCCTCTAGCAGAAAGTTTTTCACCTTTGAAAAAAACTTTCTGCGATCTTTGAAGGCGAAATCTTCTTTTTAAAACTTTGTACCCTTCTGAATACAAAAATTAGCAACTATGAAATACATATATCTTTTTCTCCTACTATTTCCTATGTGGGCATTTAGTCAAAGTAGTTTAGTAGTAGAAGACAACAATCTAGTCGTTTCAGGCGGCTTTTTAGTCTTAGACGATACTGATTTTGACAACAATGGAACGCTCGACCACACCGCAGGCACAGTCAAAATGATGGGGTCGCAAGACAGCAAAATAGAAGGAACATCCGCCTCTGCTTTCTATCAATTATTGATTCAAAAAACACTCAATAATGTGCTACTAGAGCAAAATGTGACAGTAACAGAAAACCTAGAGTTAGGAGGTGGTTTACTGGATTTACAAACTTCTGATTTGGAACTAACGGGCAATGCTACTGCCGTGACTGGTCCGAATGCCAATCGCTATATCAAGACCTCTAGCACAGGTGTTTTGATCATTGCCGTTGGTGCAAATGCGGTCTTTTTTCCTGTTGGCAATAGTGCTTACAATCCTACTACCCTTACGAATGCAGGTACAGCAGATGACTTTGACGTGCGCGTTGCGGATGAAGTTCTTAATGCTGGAACAATGGGTTTTGCTTTCACCAATAGCGTAGTAGATAGAACATGGTTCATCAATGAAGCAAACGCAGGCGGAAGTGATGTAGATTTAACACTACAATGGAACGGCAATGAGGAATTGACAAGTTTTGATCGTTTGAGTGCGCATATCTCCAGATTTGATGGTAACTGGGATGTCGTGCCACAAGAGAATCTATCAGGAAGTGATCCATATACCATTGATCGATCTAATATTAATGACTTCTCACCTTTTTCTATAGGAAATGATAATGTGCTACCAGTGGAATTGCTCTCCTTTAAAGGACGTGCCTTAGAAGAAGCCGTTTTGTTGGAATGGACGACCGCTACGGAAATCAACAACAAAGGATTTTTCGTAGAGCGTAGCGAAGATAGTAAAGCTTGGAAATCGCTGGGATTTGTAGAAGGGCAAGGTAATAGTTTGGAGCAACACGACTACAATTTCTTGGATGAACAGCCCATTTCAGGCGTTGGCTATTATCGTTTGAAGCAAGTGGACTTTGATGAAAGCTTTGAATATACACCTATCATTTCGGTCGAATTTGGAGCAGATAAAATAGTGCTTTCTGAGCTTTTTCCGAATCCAACAAATGACTATGCTCAAATGGATTTAAGTCTGCCTAAAGCCGAACAAGTAATCATAGATGTTTACGATGCTATTGGGCGACATCTCCAGCGCGATGTCCAAACCTTGCCAGCAGGTATGAGTAATGTGGTCTTAGCTACGACGCATCTAGCAGCAGGTTCTTATTATGTAAGCGTCCTACTGGATGATAAAATTTTTCAACGTAAAGTGGTGGTCAAAAGATAGTTATGACTAGTTTTCTACTCAGCGCAGGCACATACATCTGTGCTTTGATTTTAAGATGAAGACCAAGTAGATGGTGTTGACGAGCTAGGTCTTTGGCTCGCTAGCGATTTTTTAGACCTGGCTTGTTTTGGAAATAGGTTAGAGCTTGTTTGGAGCAGGATTGAACTGTAAGTCAGTAGTTTACGGTTCTGGCGAAGAAAATAATAGTGACTTTATCGAGATGAACGAGCGATCCTTTAGGTAAATATTCAGTGAATATTTAAGCGAGAGAACCGCTTC
>JBCDHX010000221.1:0-6845 GCA_038749535.1 Bacteroidota bacterium | reverse complement strand
TTTTATCGTTCTGATAACCAATATCTTACGAACCTAGCTTTGAAAAAATGAGTTCATTTAGCTCGCTAAACTCACTAATTTTTTCTTCCCTAGAACCGCAAACTATTGATAATCAGTTAAATCTAATTTTAGACATACTCTATTAGAAATGATATATGAGAGGTGAAAAAATCTAGAGGTGAAAGGTGATCCCGAGGTGTCGGGACAGGTAGCATGAGTGGTGAGAGAGCATCACTTTTCAAGCAATCATTAACTAAAAATCAAAAAGGCGAAGAAGTCAAAATGACTTCTTCGCTTTTTGTTATCCACCTAACTTGGGAGTCCCAATTTTAGAGGTTTCCATTTCTTTTCATGTTTGGAAAATCTTTTATCCCACAACTACCTGTGATGTATGACAATCAGGTAAGTCTTACTTTCGCTTCACATAGGCATCAATCCCATCACTTTTTAAGCGGCTTACCAAACTGCTCGCACTCGAAAAATCATCGAAGCGATCAACGAGCACCACTGCGTAAGCTCCTTTGTCAAATCGCTCTACGCTGGTTCCGTCATAACCTTTGTTGCGGATGTTGCGAGCATGTGTTTCTGCATTGGACATGACACGAAAAGAACCAGCTAGAACTAGATAGTTACCATCCGAACTATAGCTGCTCGGGCGACTAGCTGTTTCTTCTACAGGATCGCCATTCTTATCAACTTCTACTAGGTCTTCGTCATCTTCGTAAGGTGTAGTCGATGTATTCTGAGGGACGGAAGCGTCTGTATCTTCAAAAGTGCTAGGCGTGCCTGCTTCTTCATCATCCTCTTCTAAGTAGTAGTAATCACCGTCGGTATCATTTTCTATTTCGTCATAAAGAGCGGAGCGATCAGTGTCCGGCTCTTTGTCAGAGAGTTTCTGCCAAGCATAATAAATCAAAAGACCCGCAGCCAACAAACAAATCGCAATAATGGCAATCGTAAAGGTATCTAACTTACGCATAGTTATAGAGTAGGTGTATGAAATCAATCCCTATACGAATATTTCGTGTGGAGATCATTTTTAATTGAAAAGATAAATTAACAGTTTCTGGAAGAGAAATCTAAATTTTTAGCTATTTATCATCGTCTCCTGTATCCACCAATTCGCCATCTTTATCCACTACGGGCTTTTCGTACTCCGGACGCCTCTTCCTCAGGATAGTCGTATAGCGCGCCGGATTCAAACGAAAATCTTCTACTAATAAGTCCAAATTATTGATCGCCTCGTCCATATTTCTATAGAGTTGATCGTTCTTCAAAAGCTGCCCTAGCGTACCTTCTCCTTCATTCAGTTGTGCCATCATCAGTTTCAAATCACCTGCGGCAGCATTGGCTGTGGTGAGTGTGGTATTTAGCTGGTCGATAGCAGCATCTGTAGATTTTAAAGTATTGTCCAGCTCCAGAGCCGCCAGTTTTTGCATGACTTCATCCGCATTGGTGATGATGCTTCGTATCTGTGTATCACGACTAGCGATAGAAGTAGAAAGTGTGTTCATGTCGGCGACGATGTTGTCGATTTCTCTGGAATTACGAGCAATCAAAGCATTCAAACTATTGGTCGTCACTTTCAGATTTTGCAAAATATCATCTACATCAGACAGTACTTTGCCGACAGCAGAATCTTCATTCCCAGCTGCTTGTCCCAAAGAATCCAATACCTGCCCTACGCCTTCTGAAACGACATCAACATAGGATTTGACTTCTTCTGTGCTGCCCACCATAGAGGCAAGTACCCCTTTCGAGCCGGGTAGCAGATAGTCGCCCGATTCTGCACAATTCCCTGCTTGACAAGGACCATCAAAAAGTAACTGAATGTTCTTTTCGCCCAAAAAATCAACCGTCGCAATCGCAGCTACGGCATCTTTCGGAATCGGTAAATTCGGATCGACATCAAATTCGACGATGACTGTTCTTAGATTTTCTGGATTCAGATAGACATTGGTGACGACGCCTACTTGAAAGCCACTTCGCATCACGGTAGTTCCTGCGGTGAGTCCGGCTGCATTGTCATATTCAGCGTGTAGGATTTTTGTTTTTTTGAGGATGTTTTGACCTTCTACAAATTTATATCCCCAAAGTAGCAAAGCAATAGTGATAATGGACAGAAGACCAATTTTTATTTCGTTTGACATAGTTAATAGTTTGTAATTCGATTCGAGCGATAGGAACTTTGAAATCATGTTCACTCCTCGTCATGCTGACTCTACAACAGCCCAACTAGAAGTTGTGTTGTATTCTGCTCTGGAAAAGCGGAGTCCACCACTTATGTTCGCCACTCGTCCAGATGCTTCCGAAATACTTTAACCAGATTTCCGGCATCGTCTATCGCTCTATGATGAATACCTTCAAATTCTAATCCTTCTTTGCCCACTGCCCATTTCAGACCGCGCTCTCGCGATAGTCCTCTGATCTCTCGATACTGCGCTTTCAAATTGAGGTGCCAATCTAGCCATTCGTCTTCTATGCGATGAAGCTGACAGTCATTGATGAGGAGCGTTTGGTCAAATTGTCCCCAAGAGCACAGCCAATAGTCCTCCTCTTCTACCATCGCCCAGTCCATGAATTCGCGGATGACTCGATCAAATGTCCGAGCACGATCAACATCTTCTTGCTCTATGCTCGTCAGTTCCGTACAGTAAGTAGATAAATAAGGATGGACAATGGGACGAATGAAGCGATTGTAAGAAGATTTGAGTTCGCCATAAGGATCGAGCATATAGGCACCGATTTCTATGGTCTCTTGCTGTTTGGAACGTGGACTTCCTTGCCAGCACGTGGCTTCTAAGTCGAATATGATGTAGTTCACCTTTTTTAAGATTATGAGATATGAGGTTGCGAGATTGGGAGACACCAAAACAGGAATCTAAATCATCAAACCACCATACATCTTATCAATTTATTAGCTTCATTCAGACATTTAAGCTGCTCAAAACTCTATATTTGCCAATCGTAAATGTACATTTTTTCCAATACTCTTTAGTTTCTAAATCATCTCTACTATGGCTATCCAAATGAAAGAACTCTTTGACATCATGCCACAAGTCGGGCAAATAGAATGGATCAGTATCCGTCCGGTCAAAAGAGGAGCAGTCGAGTCAGTGGAAGCAATAAAAGTGACAGTAGAAGCAGGCTTGGCAGGCGATCATTACGGAAAAGAAGGTGGAAAACGAATGGTGACGCTTATCCAAAAAGAGCATATAAAAACAGTCGAAAGTGTACTCAAGAAAGAAGTCGATCCCAAACTACTCCGCCGCAACATCATCGTCTCCGGTATCAATTTACTGGCTTTGAAAGACAAAACAGTACAGATTGGAGAGGAAGTACAGCTAGCCATCACCGGACTCTGTCATCCTTGCTCTCGTATGGAACAGAATCTAGGCGCAGGCGGCTACAACGCAATGCGTGGACATGGAGGTATTACCAGTAAAGTCATACGTGGCGGCACAATCAAAGTAGGTGATACTGTGAAAATGGTGAAAGAATAGACAATCTGATATAGCTGATGAATATTCATTACCAAACGCTATACATCTAGCACTTTTACACTTAGGACTTATCGGTTCTATAGTTTACATTCCTCAATTCGGCTTCTTTCCTCGCCTTCTCATTTCATTGCGGCGCATCGGCATGGCATCTATGGTGTTGTAGAGCACCTCGCGGGTGAGTATTTCATTGGTTCTTCTCAGTTTTTCGCCTCCATCTTTCCCGATCAATACGACAACGAGTTCGCCATTTCGGACTTGGAACTGTTGCCGAAGATCAATGATTGTTTGTGCAGATAGTGCTTTGCCATCCGGCGTCTCTCCGCTGTCTATATAGATCTGATAGACCAATAAATCTCTTTCTACCAGACCTGTTTTATCTGCTGCGAAGTCTTCTAGCTGCTCCTCCACCAAAGCTTCATCGTCATAAGGCGCAAAAACCAATAGCAAGCGATTTTTCCATTGATGTTGGTCGAGCTGGGCAGACATGGTACAGGCATTGAAGGACAGAAGTAAAAGGAAAACAAATCGGTACATGAGCGGACGGTTCATTTGATGAATGAGTCAATTGCTTAAACGCACTCAGACGCTAAAGCAGTAGTCTGATCTAACTAACGTCTGTGGCAGATGTAGGTTTTTCATTGAATCTCATTCAGCCCCATAAAAAAAGCCCTCTTCCAAAAAAACACTGAAGAGGGCCACCCCAAAAACCGATTTAAGTATACTCTTTAGGTCGGGAGCTATACAGTCAAAACATATCAATGAATTGACTTATATCTATACGCAACTTGAAAAAATAAGGTTACTTTTTCAAGTCACAAATTTCAGAAAAACACTCTACAGAAAAAAGGTGATGGTCAGAATGAACACCACGGTTTGGATACGAACGATCATATCCGAAAGAAGAAGCGCGCGTACTCAGGTGAGATAAATAAATTTACTCCGATAGCTATCGGAGTAAATTTATTATTGAACTCAGACCATAGCGATACGCGCCATTTTCGTTTCAATTATAACTTGTAGAATGTCGGCATTGAGCTTGATTACTCAAACGCTGCTACAAATATATAGTTTTTTTTATTATTTGAGATGATTCAAGGGCGTATAAAAATTAAATGGCGTGATTTTAGATTATGCTAAAATTGATCTTCTGTCCTAAAATGGATAACCTTTTGTTTAGTTTTGTTGTCTAAGTTTCTGTACAAAGCGTGTAGCATACATTTTCGTTTGATTTTACTAATCAAAGCACACCCGTTATGCTTAAAAAGTTGACCTTCCTACTATTCGCGCTATTCTTCTGTGCGGCATCATTTGCACAAACCACCACGACTGACTACCACAACCGACTTTATTATTTGGGCAAGGTTTGGGGCTATGCCAAATACTTTCATCCTAGTGTCGCCAACTGTACGGTCAATTGGGACGAAGTTCTTTTAGAAACTGTTCCCAAGGTAAAATCAGCACCATCAGATGAAGACTTCAACGAGATTTTGAGGACGATGATTCGTGACTTAGGCATCGTCCCGGAGGCGACAACACCGAAAGTTACGCTAGTAGAAGCAGTCAGTTACAATCTAGACATCAGCTGGTTTGAAGATGACATTTTTGACGATCAAGTCAAGTCGCTGCTACAGCAAATAGAAGAAGAATTTCGACCACAGAATCATTGTTTAGTCTCGCAAGCCTTTCAAAGTGGCAATCCTACCTTTGATACGGATGCCCGCTACCACAGCAGCTTAGGCAATTATCCTGATGAAGCGACGCGTGTGCTTGCCATCTTTCGATATTGGAACATCATCAACTATTTCTTTCCTTACAAATATGTCATGGATCAAGACTGGGATGCGACACTTCGCCAGTTTATCCCACCGATAGTCAATGCGACAGATGAATTGGACTATCATCTATCCATGAAAAAGATGACGACCTACATCAACGATACACATGCCTTCTTCCGAAGCAATGTTTATGCGGAGTGGTTGGGTTATTTCTTTCTCCCTTTTTTCGTCAATCATATCGAAGATCAAACAGTCATCACTAAAATCCACAGTTCTGCGGTCGATCAACTCGCGGTCGGTGATGTTGTCTTATCTGTGAATGGAGTAGCTGTAGACAGCATACGTGACCATTTACACCCTTATATGGCGGCTTCTAATGTATCTGCTTTGGAGCGAAATATCAACAGTGCGCTCATCAGGGGCGAACAGGGAGAGGTTCAACTAAAACTACAAAATAAGGAAGGTACGAGAACAGTGACAGTGACACGAAAAAGCTTTCGAGATTACGAAACACTTTTCAGCGAATCCGGCAGTCACTATCAGTTTAAAACAGGCGAAGGTGGTTGTCGAATGGGATACGTCAATATGGGTTTGCTAGAACCGGAAGAAGTCGATTTCATGATGAGCGGTATGCGAAGTATGGATGCTATCATTTTTGACATTCGTAACTATCCAAATGGGACACTTTGGACATTGATAGATTATCTGTATGCTCGCCCTATCAATTTTGTCGCTTTCACCAATCCAAGTATCACACATCCCGGAAGACTTGATTTTTATCAATACTCACTAGGCAGTGGCGGCGCGCAGTATCCAGGTAAGCTGATTATTTTGTTCAATGAAGACACACAGAGTCAAGCTGAATTTACCGTCATGGGGCTGGAAATGCATCCAGGAGCCATCAAAATAGGTAGCCAGACCGCTGGAGCAGATGGCAATGTCACTTATGTCAAACTACCGGGCAATATCGAAACGGTTTTCACAGGTCTAGGGGTCTTTTATCCGGATGGTACAGAGACGCAGCGTATAGGGATCGTTCCTGATATTGAACTGAAACCGACCATAGCAGGTATACGCGCCGGAAGAGATGAGATACTAGAATATGCGTTGAACTGTGACTTGATTGATTTTGACGCGCCATTGGTCGTCAGCGAAGATGGTTTTGATGTCTTTCCCAATCCAACCAATGATGTGCTCAATATTCGTAGCATCCGAGAAGAAGCTTATATTGTGCGCGTATTGGATGTGCTAGGGCGGACACTCCAGACGCTGCATATAGAAACAGCCACACCAGATTTTCAACTTGACCTGACCAATTATCCAAGCGGCATTTATATCGTCACATTCGAGACAGCAGATGAGGTCTTCTTGTCGAAACAGGTGATGAAAAATTAAGAGCTTGTTGGGGATTAGGGCAAACGCATCAAAAGTATGATAATTAATAGTTGTCGTATGGAGCAAGTGTGGAACACGTTTTACTTAGGTGGCGGATGGCGAAAGGGCAGGTTCGACGGAGGAGTTTGCCATTTCTAGACCTTTTGATTCGTTTTGGGGCAATGCCAAAATG
>JBCDHX010000220.1:0-6988 GCA_038749535.1 Bacteroidota bacterium | reverse complement strand
TATGACGGGCACAGTCTTGACATTTATATCTGCGCTTTGTGCGTTTGGTATTCCATCCTTTGGGTCGTAAATTTGTCCCCAGACAATAAGGACATCTTTGTTTTTGTTTTTCCATCCTTCAAAGATCGTGCTTATTGTCTCTTCTTTCTTCCCAATCTAGAAAAGTGCACATTTGGTACACTACCGAAAATATAAGTACAGATCTGACGCTCCCTGCTTACGCCTTATCACCTTCTTTCGCGCCTTTCGGCATCAGCGATATAGGTTCTTACTCCTATCCGACACTTGTAGATATTGATGATGATGGTGACTTAGATATGTTTATTGGAGAAAGTCAGGGTAGCATAGAGTATTTCCAAAATATCAGTACAGACAGTTCTATTCCTTCTTTTGTGCTTTCGTTCGGTAGCGAACCTTTTGGTTTGGTGGATGTAGGGAATAACTCTGCTCCTGTTTTTGTCGATATAGATGGCGATCGTGACTTTGACGCTTTCATAGGAGAAATCAACGGTAATATCAATTTCTTTGAGAACACCACCTCAGATGCTGCTGTCCCCGCTTTCGACAATATTGCAGGTAGTCAAAATACAGCACCTATCACAGTAGATATAGATGGCGATGGTGACCTAGATGTTTTTATTGGCAACTTTGATGGTACGCTCACTTACTACGAAAATGTGAGCACAGCCACAGGCGATTTGATACTTGAAAAATCTGCTTCTGCTGCTCCATTTGGTATCTCGGATGTAGGTTATAACGCTTCTCCTAGTTTTGCAGATGTAGATCAGGATGGCGACTTGGATGCGTTGATCGGCAACAGTGGAGGACAGATCTATTATTTTGAAAACATAAGTAGTGATGGTTCGCCTATTGCATTCGGAGTTCCCATCATCAATCCTTTCAATCTAATAGATGTCGGTTTTGATGCTGCTCCTTTCTTTGTCGATATAGATCAGGATGGAGATATAGATGCTCTGGTGGGTGAAGACGGTGGCAATATCAACTATTTTGAGAACACAAGCTCCGATAGCTCTGTACCCGAATACGTATTGTCTTCTTCATTCAATCCTTTTGGTCTGGGAGATATAGGTTCAGACTCTCAACCCCATCTAGTGGATATAGATGGCGATAGTGATTTAGATATTTTCATAGGCGAATTTTCGGGTAATCTTAACTATTACGAGAACACAAGTAGTGAAAGTACGCTTCCCGTTTTTACATTCAGGAATGCGAACAATCCATTTGGGATAACGGATGTAGGTACTTCTTCTACGCCTGCCATTGCAGATATAGATGGGGACGGATTCTTTGAAGCCATAGTCGGTAAGTCCGAGGGCATCGTCAACTTTTATGAAAGTGATATTTCCACGGAACTCATCATCGTAGATGTAAGTAGTATACAGCAAGCCGAAGAGGTATTTTGCTCTGATATAACGACACCATTTGCTTCGGTCACATTGGTAGATGGGAGTTGTGACAGGAATGGAAATGCGACTTACTCCGCTTCTGTGACACCCGCCAATCAAGGGGTGACCGCTATCGTCACCGGGACAGGGAGTTCTGATTGTAGTTTTGATATATCTGTAGTCACTACCGAAGATGCTGTGCCTGATAACTACTCTGTGAACTTGGTCATAGAAGATCCCGAAGGTGTCAGAAATTCTTCTGGCATACCAGAAGTTGTCAATACAGGTACGACTTTGGTATTCAACTTAGGCGTCGTAGAAATCATCAATCTAGAGCTACCGGATGCTAATCCATTGCCTGCGGATAACATAGCCGAAGGGGAAACAATGGAAATCAAAACCAATGTGTCTAATACGACAGACAATACGACTTATACTTGGACAGTAGGCGGCACAAGCATTCCGGTGCTGACTGGAGATGGCGACAGCACGCCATCCAATATCAATGTATCACTGGAAGGTGCAGGAAGTTTAGTGGTAGAGGCATCTACGAGAAGGATATTGAACGGATTTACAGAAGTCGCTTTGGACATTACCAATACGTCTATGGAAGTGTCTCAAAATGTGGACGTCCAATTGGTTGTGACCCAATTTTGCGGCTCGGATACCGTCAGGACGACTCTAGTGGCAGGTGATTTAGAGTGTGCGACTGATGACGTGATTTTAGGAAATATGCCAATCGGAACAGGCTTTTACGAGGCAAAAGAAACACTCAACTCGAAGAGCATCATAGAAAGAGGGGAGGGCGTTGTATTCAGAGCGGGTCAGCAGATCACATTAGAAGTAGGATTTCATGCTAAGCAACAGTCTGATTTTCAAGCTATTATCGAGGATTGTACTTTGGCAGAGCATGAAATCATCGATGACAGAACAGAAATAGTTGCGATGACAGAAGAAACGCTAGAAGTGTTTCCCAATCCTGCTCATTCGCGACTGACCATTCAAAATGGTGAAGGTGAAATGCGCATCTACGATATGCTCGGTAATGTAGTTTTGAGCAATGTTATTCGCGATGCTGTTTTCACGCTTGATGTTAGCCATTTGAGTAGTGGACAGTATGTGTTGGCGATCAGGAAGGCAGATGGAAGTCTGGCGACAAAGCTATTTGTTACAGTGAAGTAGATGATTACTTTCCGAAAAAAAGCCTCATTACACCAGTAATGAGGCTTTTTTTTTTAAAAAACGATCCAAACTTAACGCTTCTCCGCTCCTTTAGAGCTAAACGATTTCGCTTGACTATCTTCATCACTGAGGCGGACTTCCACTTCCTCTACCTCTACTCGACGCTCTAGGGACGCACCCAAACTATAGATGGACTCGCGCTCATCTTCTAGTAAATCCTGAAAGAAGTTGGTACGCTGCTCACCGAATGGCGACCGCTCGAATGACAATTGACCACCTTCGATATAAGGAATGAACAATCCGCCTTCATAAGAACGGAAGAAATTTTCGATACTCATGATGCGTCGCGAACTCAAACTCAAGTTATACGCCGTCCCCGCACGTGGACTTGCATACCCTTTGAGATTCAAAGTGATTTCATTGCCTCGCTCTAAAAATGGCTCTAGCGCGATCGCAAATTCCTTCAATGTCTCATAACCTGTCTGTACCTCTCGATCAAAGAAAGCATCGTATCGCTCTTTCATCAAATAGGCAGCTTCCTCGTCCATGGGTCCGGTATAGAAGGTCTTATACTCACTTTGTCGATCATAGTAGTCATCGACTGTCGCAGCATAATTGGTGTTGGTGGAACTGGAGCGAGAATCTTGATCTGGATAATCATTATCGAAGTACAAATCTAGTGGCAAGTAGTCCCCAAAAGAGGTTCGCTTCAAATACAATTCTGCCAAGAAAGTCTCTGGCTGTTGTAAGTCATTGGTGCTCAACTGTAAGGCTTCTAAAGGCTTGTAGCCGCTCTTGCTTGCTCGGATCAAGTAGATTTTATTGATCTCCAATGGAAATTTAAAGTCATTTCCGAAGTCATTGAATTGCTCTTGGACGACTTCTTCGCTACCATCTGGTTTCACCTCGATGATCTGAACTGTCACACCTGCTAGCGGCTCTTCGGTATCCATATCATACGTCAAGGCTTGTAGATCGACGACAATAGGATTCAAGTAGATTTCTTGTGAAATTTGGTCGGGCGCGTCAATGGCGATGTTGAGCTCTTCCATCTGCTGCACATAGCCGGGACGTGTTGCTTCTAGCATGTATTTCTTACCACGATCGGCGTAGAACACGAAGTCTTTGCCTTCGGGATTGGTGAGTTTAGCAATTTCGGTGATGTTGTCATCTTCTTGCATTTCCAACAATCGGACAGTCACACCTTCCAGCATCAATCGAGAAATGTTGTCGAATGTATTGACCAACAACTCGACTTTGATGTCAAATTCGGCTTTGTACAAGTCATCGCAGCACAACTCAAATTCTTTATCCAAGAACTGAGAGCCTTTTCGATTGGATGCAAAGTAGCCCTTGTCGCCTTTTTCATTCAGGGTAAAAGAAATATCGTTCAAGCTACTATTGATAGGCTTCCCCATGTTTTCGCTAGTCGTCCAGCTATCATTTTGTTTGCGCGTCTTGTGTACATCAAATCCGCCCAGACCCAGTTTGCCTTCTGTACTGTAATATAGCGTCTGAGTTGGCGTATGAAAGAAAGGTGTGACCTCATTTTCTTGCGTATTGATGTCACTCAGATTTTCAGGCGCACCAAAACTACCATCCTCCATCACTTCTGCTACCCAAATATCCAATTTCCCTTGGCTACCATTCTCCTGATCGCTCACATAATATAAGTATTCTTTCCCGTCATCTTCATGTCGCCCGATGCTCGGCTGCGTATACGTAAATCCTTCCTGCTGAATGCTTTCCGGCAAGAGGGTAGGAGCTGTCCAGCTACCATCCTCATTTAAGCGTTGCACATAGATGCGGCACTGAATGATGACAGAGCGTTCGCCCTGATACTCACAGCGCGTGAATACTTTGATGTTCTTCTCTGCATTGTAAGCTAAGTTGGCGGTGTGGCGAGTCGTGTCATTGACTTCTCCCATCAGCTGCATACCTGTTTCTCCATTGACAGAGTACATGATACGAGAATAAGCACGCTCGGTAGGCTGATCGTCTTTTCGACTTTCATAGCTCAAAGAGGAATAAAATAAGGTATCACCGACGATGAACGCTCCAAACTCCTTATTCGGCGTATTGATTTCGTCCCCGATATGATTGACTTCTACATTGTGTTGTTCTTCCGCGATGTCGCGTGACCATTCGCTATCCGCTATTTCTTTGCGGGCGCGTTGCAGATAGTAGGTCGGTACATCTTCGTTACCTTCCTCTGCGCTGATGAATGCCTGATACAGATCAATGGCTTCCGTATAGCTACCTAGCAGTTGTTTGATATTGGCGTACCAAAACTGAGTCAATGGATAGCTACCTGTTTCGCGCATCTCCAAGACATCCGCATAGCCTTCCTCTGCTCTCGCGAAGGATAGTGCTTGGCGTGCTGCTTCTGCATATCCATAAGCGTAGTCTACGGACTTTGGCTTGATCTCACGAGCACGTTTATAGCGAATCATTGCCGTGTAGTAGTCTTTGACTGCCATGGCATCTTCGGCTGACTTGACGATCTGTTTGAGCGTATTGCCAGCCATGCTGCTGTCGTAGTTGTATTTTTGACCTATGCCAGAAAAGGCAACTAGCAGGAATGTAGCTAGTATGGGAAAGGCTAATTTGTTCATACTTAACAATTTTCTTATATATGTTCAGTCTAAAAGTTTTCTCTTAGGAACGTTGTGTTATTGTGTTCAATGTTCCTTATTCCCCAACGCATACAAATTTTTGTAAATTGTATGAGCAGGATTTAATGTGCTAGTCTCAAAGTGAAAGTGAAAAAGCGCACGCTTGGCAGATTGTGCTTCGTACGTGACTTATTAGGCAAGTATATTATATATAAGCACATCTTTCCTCAATAAGTTTGATTTTGTGTTTTCACTAACGTTTAAAATAGCATTGTCCCAATGTAGCAACGGTATAGCTACAATCAGGACAGGTACTATCAGACGCATCAAATGCGACTAGGTAACTTAACTTGTTGAATGTATTTTTTGGTTTAAAATCTGAGGTTCTATATAATCGGGCATACTTTAGTCGCTTCTGGTGGCTTCACGGTCGTAAACAGATAGCGCAGCGCCACTTCTACGCCACCGCGCCGATCTGATGCGGCTTGAAATTCAGAGATATTGACATCATAACTCAGTCCTAACATCCACTGCTGCACATGAAACTCAACGTTCGGAATCATCGCATCTCCAAAGCTATCAAATCGGTAAGAAGCACCCAATAGCACCGCCAACTCGCGCGCCGGTTTTCGATTGATGAATACTTTCGCGCCACCGCCGATGACATTTTCTCTATACTGTCCCTGGAACTGAGCAGTCGCGCGCACTTCCAGATCAAAACTCGGACTCAACATTAACGTCCCCAATAGATAAGGCGAAAAACGCATCGGCAATTCTATATCTTCTCTCAAGTTGAACCCTTCTTTGGGTGTCGTCAAGCGATGCACACCTAAGCCGACGTCTAGTTTACTTCTTTTGGTCAATGGATTGGCGTCGGGCGCTTGTAATCGCATATTCAGACCTGCACTTAAATCCAGCGTCGCGATGGAGGTATTGTCGAATGCCTCTCTCGGTAGATCAGCGTTGAACTGATCACCGTCAAACTGCTGATCGAAAGTTAAATTGCGCGTATTGAATGCGCGCTGATTGATACCGATATGTCCACCTCCCGTCAGGAAGAAAGTAGGCGACAGTTGCAGCGAGTAAGCAGCAGAAATCCCAATATTGGTGCGGCTTAGTTGCGATGCCCCGGCTTGATCGTAGTTCAACAGCAAACCTGCCGCGAAATAACTATTGCGTAGACCGTCGATGTAAAACTTTCGCTCTAGCTCGCCCGAAAACGTCATATAATCCACACCTACACTTTCCCACTGCGAGCGGTAGTTACCCATAAATCGAATGTCGCCGCTGTGGACGCCCACCAGTGCCGGACTTAAATTTAAAGGCGAATGATAAAATTGGGAAAAGTGAATGTCCTGAGCGAGCGCCGAAAAAGAAAGGCTACTCAAACATAGACAGAGGATGTATAATTTGTTTTTCATGACTCCGGTGATTTGTTCAACAACTAGCGATAGATAAGGAGTTTTCTCTTTTCCTATGTACGTACACTTCGCGGCATTGTTGCGAAAAGCGCGTAGAAGTCCACCTGGGATAATTAAGTACTCAGCTTAAGTTATGATGAATAAGAAAGAAAGAGAAAAAGTAGAGGAAAGTTGTCTATTTGTAGGGCAAACGCATCAAAAGTATGATAATCAATAGTTGTCTTATGGAGCAAGTGTGGAACACGTTTTACTTGGGTGGCGGATGGCGAAAGGGAAGGTTCGACGGAGGAGTTTGCCATTTCTAGACCTTTTGATTCGTTTTGGGGCAATAGCCTGTCCCGCTTGCGGGACCAAAATGAATAGC
>JBCDHX010000219.1:0-7002 GCA_038749535.1 Bacteroidota bacterium | reverse complement strand
CCGACTCTCGGGGAGACAAATACCATGCTCATGTCGCTGAAAAATTGAATCATTTGATAAATCAAAGAGCAAAAAGGAATTTGATGCGTTTGCCCTATTTTGTTTCGAGATTCGACGGGTGGCAACTAAACTTTCTTAGATTTGCGGAATTTTACGAGTCTCTAACTCGTTCCCATCCAAAAATGAACACAATTGCATGGAATATACACCTGGAAATATAGAAGTCAAATGGCGTAAACAATGGGTAGACAGCAAATTGTATCAAGTCGATAACGAGAGCGACCGACCAAAATACTATGTATTGGATATGTTTCCTTATCCGTCGGGCGCAGGTCTGCACGTGGGGCATCCGCTGGGGTATATTGCTTCGGATATTTACAGCCGCTACAAGCGATTGAAAGGCTTCAATGTCTTGCATCCGATGGGGTTTGATGCTTTTGGATTACCTGCTGAGCAGTATGCCTTGGACACTGGTATTCATCCTGCGGTATCTACGGACAACAACATCACACGCTACAAAGAGCAGTTGAATAATTTGGGTTTTTCCTTCGATTGGAGTCGAGAAGTTAAGACCTGTGATCCAGATTACTACAAATGGACGCAGTGGATTTTTACGCAGTTGTTTGAGCACTACTACGACTTGGCGGCAGATAAAGCATTGCCAATCAGTGACTTAGTGACTGAGTTTGAGCAAAATGGAAATGCAGAAATACAAGCAGCGACGACTCAAACGGAAATATTTAGCGCAGCCGATTGGAAAGGAATGTCCGAAAAAGAACAGCGTGACATTTTGATGAACCATCGTTTGGCATATCGTGAAATCGGGTATGTCAACTGGTGCGAAGAGCTGGGAACAGTTTTGGCGAACGACCAAGTAAAAGATGGTGTTTCTGAGCGTGGTGGTCATCCTGTCGTTCAAAAAGCGATGCCACAATGGAATTTGCGCATCACTGCCTATGCCGAGCGAATGCTAGACGACCTCAACGACATCGACTGGTCCAATGCTTTAAAAACCATGCAGCGTAACTGGATCGGAAGATCAGAAGGCGCGCAGTTGTTCTTTGATATTGAAGATAGGGACGCTCAAATCGAGATATATACTACTCGTCCTGATACCATTTTTGGAGCAACTTATATGGTACTCGCACCGGAGCATGAGCTGGTCGAGCAGTTGACCACTGAGGGGCAACGTAAGGACATTGACGATTATCTAGCTTACGTCCAATCACGTTCTGAGATAGATCGAATGTCCGACAAGCAAGTTACAGGTGCATTTACTGGAGCTTATGCCATCAATACATTTACCCAAAAGCGTGTCCCGATTTGGATAGCAGAATATGTATTGATTGGGTATGGAACTGGCGCGATCATGGCAGTGCCGAGTGACGATGAGCGCGATCAGCGCTTTGCGACAAAATTTGGTTTGGAGATCATTCCGGTGGTCGACAAAAGCGATTATCCGGGCGCGACTTTGGATGACAAAATCGGGAAGATCATCAATTCTGACTTCTTAAATGGCATGGAAGTCAAAGCTGCGATCAAAGCGATCACTGAGCGCATTGAAGAGATGGGTATTGGCAGAAAGCAAATCAATTACAAGCTTCGTGATGCAGGATTTAGCCGCCAACGCTACTGGGGTGAGCCTTTCCCGATTGTTTATGATGAGAATGATTTTGCGCATGCAGTTGAGTTAGAGGATTTGCCAGTTGTACTACCAGAGACAGATGATTTCAAGCCCGGGAAAGGTGGAAAGTCGCCTTTGTCTCGCCTTGAGGATTGGGTGACAACAGAAAATGGATATACTCGCGAAACCGATACGATGCCTGCCGTTGCGGGTTCTTCTTGGTACTATTTGCGTTACATGAATCCGCACAATACGGAGTCATTTGCCAGTCCGCAAGCGATCAATTATTGGCAGGATGTCGACTTATATGTCGGTGGTGCAGAGCACGCTGTGGCGCACTTGATGTATGCGCGTTTTTGGCACAAGTTCTTGTATGATTTAGGGAAAGTGCCGACCAAAGAGCCATTCAAAAAGCTCATTAATCAAGGAATGATTCAGGGGGTAATTGAGTTTGCGTACTATCATAAATCGAGTGGCAAATTCATCAGCGAAGACATTATCGATCAATACGATGTAAACGAATTAGCGCAAATGCCGGTGCATATCGACTTTGTGACAGACTATGGTAGCGAAGAATCCTATTTGAGTGAAGAGGGCATCGAACAGTTCAAAAACTGGCGACCAGAGTATAAGAATGCGGAGTTCGTGACAGCGGCAGATAGCGACCGCTTTTTGACGAAATCGGAGGTGGGCAAAATGTCCAAATCCAAATTCAATGTCATCAATCCAGATGAAGTCGTCGAGACTTATGGAGCAGACGTTTTCCGAATGTACGAGATGTTTTTAGGCCCTATCGAAGCCTCCAAACCTTGGGACATTCAGGGCATTACGGGCGTTTCTAAGTTCATTCGTCGGTTTTGGGATCTGTTTTTCAAAAATGGCAATCTTCACCTCAGCGATGCCAAACCTACCAAAGCTGAACTCAAAATCTTACATGCCACCATCAAAAAAGTAGGCGAAGACATTGAGCGATTCAGCTTCAATACCTGCGTAAGTGCCTTCATGGAAGCGACCAATGAGTTGAGGAAACTGAAGTGTAACAAAGCCTCGATTTTGCGTCCGATGGTTATTTTGTTGGCTCCATTTGCACCTTATACGACCGAAGAATTGTGGCAATTGATGGGTGAAAATGAAAGCGTCCACAAAGCGACTTTCCCAGCATATAACGAAGCGTATTTAAAAGAAGACGAAATCGAATACCCGATCAGCATCAATGGTAAGAAACGAGCGACCGCCGTCTTTGCCACCGATGCGTCTAAAGATGCCATCGAAAAAGCGGCTTTGGAGTTAGAGTCCATTCAGAAATGGCTGGAAGGAAAGACGGTGCGTAAAGTGATCGTCGTACCGAGGCGGATGGTCAATATTGTGGTGGGGTAGATCAAGTGGGCGGATGACTCGAAGTTATCCGCTCGCTACCTCAGATTTCCTAATGCTTCGTTAATACCTATCAAACACTTCACCAAGAGACCAACATCTCGCCTCTACGCCACTACATTTGACGCTGACAATAGTTTCTCAACTTCAACAACAGCGAAAAATGAACAAGGCTTTTTTCTTCCTATTCTTCTCTCTTTTCATCGGACAATCGCAGGCGCAGCAAGCGGTCATACGCTCACCTTTTGTTAAGATGGATACGACAAACACCATTCATCAACAAATCAGTGAAACGCTAGACTCACTGTTTACACAGATTTCGACTGGCAAGCTCGATGAGCAATATATATCCTCCGATCATCGTCAGATGACGTACTCACTATTGAAAAGTTTGCAACGCTACGAAGTCAAAAAAGACTCAGTAGCTTCGGCACTTAATGACAAACAACTCATCCAACTCTATCCAATTAACGATGACCAATATTCTTTGTCCGTCACCTACATGCGACCCCGAAAGGAGACCGATGCGACCCTGTTATACATCTTGCACTTAATGGCTACAAAAGAACAAGGGGTCATTCGATTTGGTGTGCCATTGGATTATTTGACTAGACATTGGGCGACCACCAAAATTGGTAAAACAACCTATTACCATCGCAACAAACTCAATACGAAACGCGCCCAAATCTTCAATCAAAAAAATGAAGACATCGCTACCCGGTTTGGGCTTGAAGCAGAAGCTTTTGACTTCTATTTATGCGACGATTATCAAGAGATATTAAAATTACGCGGTATACAGTATTCCGCAACACTCAATGGTCGATACCGAGATGGATACGGCGTCGTTGATAGCAAGATTTTTGCCATCATGAACAATGAAGATTTCTCACATGATCTTTTTCATTACTATTCGGGGAAAATCAACGAACGAGCCAATCGCAACTGGATCACAGAAGAAGGATTAGCCTATAGTTGGGGCAATGCTTACTATACCGACCCAAATGGAGAAATGATTACGCATCCTCGATTAGTAGAGGAGTTGAAAGCGTATTTAACTGATAATCAAGAGGCTAGTCTATGGCAATTATTTGAAGCCAATACCAAAATATTCAATCATCTCGCGCCTGAAATTTCTGTTCGTTCTACTATCTCCGGTATCATCGCCAATGAAGTCGAACGTCAGAAAGGCATGAAGGGCATTCAGCAGCTTATCAATAGCGGGCGCAAAGATCGAGTGAATAGTTATATGAAAGCAGTGGAGGACTTGCTAGGCATCAATCGGGATAATTTTGATGAGCGGGTTTCGTATTTGCTGGATAAGTATGAGCTGAATAGATAGGTAGACGTATTTTAAAGTGATCGGATGACCTCGATTTGTCTGATCACTTTAAGCGAAGTAAAAAAAACAAAACAGCCACCACCAGCATCCCCCAGAAGCCACCCGACATCAACGTCACTATTATCTTAGAAAAGGAGTTAAGTGAAATAGCCAAAGGTGTCTCATTAATGAGTAAGGTTATCAATAAAAACAGCAGCGAGAAACCCACGACTGCCAGCCAATACCAATACCACTTCGACGATGGCGAACGTTCTTTTTGCCGAGGCAGTTGCCAAATGGAATACAATATGACCAACGTGCCTAGCAGACTACTCAAATGTTGCAATACCTTATAAATGTAGACTTTATAGCTACTCACTTCAAATAAAAGGGTTTGTAAAATCGGGAAAGTGTCTACAAAAAACATACCCTTGTGTGTAAAGGCATCCCAGAGCAAATGCAAGTAAATGGCAAGAATGGCAGAAAACACAATAGCCAAAAAATGTTTCCGACAATGTGCCAGCCAGTCAAAACTTTTATAGGTGGCAAATCGCTGATACAAAGGAGTAGGCAAATACTCGATCAGTACATCGCGGACAAACCAATGAAAGACAAAACAAAGCCCCAAGGCGATCAATCCATCAAACCACCAAGCGTGCGCCCAAAGATGTCCGTATGTCCGTTTTGGCGATAAATGATAAAAGTATTCCAAGTCCGGTGCAATGCTCCCAAAAATGAGTGCGGAGACCGAAATCAAATGCTTTGGTAAGCGGAAAAACGGCAGTACGATAGCCGGATGAGCTGTAGAAATGGGCATAAGCAACGTGAGATATGGCGAGTTTTTATTGAACTCAGACTAAGTTTATGCCCAATTATCTTCCAAACGCTCTACTTTCCCCAAACGACGATTGTGTCGCTCTTCGCCAGTATAATGGGCACTCAGATATTGTCTGACCAATTCCTCCGCTACTGCTACACCACTGATACGACCACCCAAACACATCACATTCATCGCATCGTGTTCTACACCTTGACTGGCAGAATAAGCATCTGTGATGACAGAAGCGCGAATGCCTTTGATCTTATTGGCGGCAATAGCTGCACCGACGCCGCTACCACATACCCCAATACCGCGATCGACTTCCTTTGCCATCACGCCCTCAGAAAGTGGGATGATAAAGTCAGGATAGTCGTCGGCTGCGTCATAAATATGTGCACCATAGTCTTTGACTTCATGACCGAGCGATTCGATCAATTCTTTCAAGTGTTCTTTGAGGGCAAAACCACCGTGATCGGCTGCAATTCCAATTTTCATTTGTCTATAAATTGTGAGCCACAAAAGTAGAGATTATAAGCAGAGAAAAGCTCAACTAGAGCAATTTGTTGGACTCAAAAAAATTTTGAAACAATTTTTTGTTTTAAAAGTGCGAATTTGTTTTTATTTTATACAACAATTTGTTGTATATTTGTGTCGGCAAGCGAGATCAATCACCAAAAATGTTTTAGTGATGAAGATGAAATAAAGTAGACCAGATTATGCGTAGGTATTTTTTTCTCTAGCGAGGCAAAAAACGCAGACATAGCCTCAGCTACGGCGAGTATTTTTAACGAAGCTATAAAAAGAGCAAGCATAATGGTCTAATTTGTTTTGTATTCGTCACTTACAATTTGAAAAGAGAAACGTTATGAAGGGGAAGCAACAACAATCACTACAACGAGAAGTCGAGGACACTATACTGGATCACTTGACCTTACCTTTATTATTGAAACAATTGTGGCAAAGTGCTAAAAGACTGTGGATGTCGCTGAGTTTCGTTTGGCATCGACTGACATTTGGTGTTTTTAGCCAATTCAAACTATCACTATTTAGAGTGACGGTCATCGCGCTGATTGTCTTCATTTTTTTCAAAAAAGATTTGCAAGTGCAAGTCCGGATGAACAGCCCTGAGGTGAGCGAGCAAGTCATCCCGATGACTTATACAGAAAATTCAGATCGACTGAGTGTGATGCCCAATGTGTTGTCCTTTTTGGGAAGCGACAAAAATGAAGAAAAAGCAGCTACTGTCGTTCCTCAAATCAATCAACCCACAATCGAAGCTTACATTAAGCGATTCGCAAAAGTAGCGGTGCAAGAGCAAGAGAAATTTGGGATTCCTGCCAGCATCAAAATGGCACAAGCAATCCTAGAAAGCGAAGCTGGTACGAATGATGCTGCACAAACCCACAACCACTTCGGGCAACCACTTGCCAATCAACTAACTAGCAGTGCTTGGGAAAGCTGGCGAGCGCACAGTCTGTTATTTAGCTCTGAGCAATATCCTTATCAGCAGTTGCTACAACATGGAAAAGACTATAAAAAGTGGGCAAAAGGGTTAGCAAAGTTGAATTACTCGACCATTCCAAATTACGATCAGGCACTCATTCAGTTGATCGAGCAATACGAAATTTATCGTTTGGATGAAATCAAATTATAAAGACTCAAGTCAAAAAAGTAAAAAGAGCTTCTTCAATTTTGGAGAGGCTTTTTTTGTTTTCTCAAACTCTCTCTAGGGCAAACGCATCAAAAGTATGATAAGTAATAGTTGTCGTATGGAGCAAGTGTGGAACACGTTTTACTTAGGTGGCGGATGGCGAAAGGGCAGGTTCGACGGAGGAGTTTGCCATTTCTAGACCTTTTGATTCGTTT
>JBCDHX010000218.1:0-7285 GCA_038749535.1 Bacteroidota bacterium | reverse complement strand
GCAGCTTCATGAAAACCAGATAAAATCAACTTCAACTTGCCAGGATAGGTATTGACATCACCGATGGCAAAGACACCTGGAATGTTGGTTTGATAGTCCAAAGCATTGTTCACTTTGATCGCATTGCCTTCTATTTCCAAGCCCCAATTGCCCAAAGGACCTAACTTTGGTGCTAACCCAAAGAGCGGTACAAAATGATCGGTTTCCACGAAAGTATTTTCTTTGCTTTTGTCCTTATGCTTGACCACGACGGCTTGCAAACTTTCTTTGCCATGTAACTCAACGACTTGCGCATCCGTCAGCAACTTGATTTTACCCATTTTCGCCAATTCACCAACCTTCTCTACAGAATCCAACGCGCCTCTAAATTCTTGACGACGATGCACCAAGTACAATTCCGAAGCTACATCTGCCAAAAAGATCGACCAGTCCAAAGCAGAATCTCCACCGCCTGCAATCACCACTTTTTTATCGCGGTACAATTCAGGTTCTTTCACCATATATTCCACGCCTTTGCCTTCAAACTTTTTGATGTTTGGAATAGGTGGTTTGCGAGGTTCAAAAGACCCCAAGCCACCGGCAATGACGACGACTGGCGCGTGGTGTTTTGTGCCTTCATTGGTGGTGACGATGAATGTACCGTCTTCTAGCTGCTCCAAGGTATCTGCACGTTCTCCCAAGGTAAATCCTGGCGTAAATGGTTTGATTTGTTCCATCAACTGATCGACTAAATCGCCTGCCAATATTTCAGGATAAGCAGGAATGTCGTAAATCGGCTTCTTCGGATAAATTTCGGTGCATTGTCCGCCAGGCACTGGCAAAGCATCTATCAAATGGCATTTCAGTTGCAGTAATCCTGCTTCAAAAACGGTAAATAAACCTGTCGGTCCTGCTCCGATGATGAGCATATCTGTTTTAATCATGTTTCTAGCTAGGTGTTTTTTGTTTTCAAATTCGTCACTATCACTTTTGGCTCAGCAATCGTTGTTCTAGTTGTCACACGCGCAGAACGTCTTTGAGCAGCACGATTCTTTTTCTTTTTTCGCCCCCACCATATCAAAAAACCGCTCACAGGTAGCACTGCGAAAAAGAGCGCGCAGATAAAGGCAATGATTTTTGTCGGTGTGCCATAAATACTGCCAACGTGCATCGCATAATTGGAGTGTCGCCACTTTTCACCAGTCATCTTTTCATCGTGCGCCATGCTGTATTCCAAACCGGCCGTTTCGGGATGATAGTAGTAGTAATCGCTCATTTCCCACCAAGAATTTCCTTTGTAATACAAGCCTGCTGAGATCGTTCCTTTTTCCGCATCGGCTTTCGGGACATTGAGGTAGAGTTTGTCCCATTTGGGTTGTCGTGCTATGGCATCGGCATAGACTTGATCGGCAGTTGGGATGTAATCGCCTTTTGTTAGGGTAGGAGGATCGGGACGTTGGAAGACTTCTTTTGGATTGTCGCCGAGCATTCGGTAAATACCATTACTCCACCATTTGTAAGTCCAAACCAAACCTGTGGCTGCAAAGAAAATAAGGAAGAGATAAGTATAAAATCCGCCGACGCTGTGGACATCCCAATTGACCCGCTTAAAGCTAGCTTTCCATTTGACTTTGAGGCGTTGTTTGAGGACTTTTTTGTTCTTGGGCCACCATAGATACAGTCCCGTCAATGCCAAAATGATCATGATAAGCGCTGCCGCACCCACAATTTCTGTGCCGACATCAGAGCGAAGCAGTAGGTTTTGATGCAAAAAACGCATCTGTGTAATCCAGTCTCTCTTTTTATCAATTTCGCCTTCGACTTGCCCAGTGTAAGGATTGACGAAAACGACCAAATAATGCTCGATACCCGATGCCCAAGTCCAGCCTTTCTCTTCTGCGGCTTTGTAGCTTCGGACGGCATAGTTTCTATTGGGTTTGTTTAGCACTTCTACGAATGTAAATTCTTTGTTGGGATGTGCTTTTCTTGCAGCCGCATACGCCTGACTCATGGATATGGTAGCTTTGTCGGTACTCGTTTCTTCGTTATAAACGGCATCTGCATACCACCAATTGGTCAGCTCTTCTTCCCACACAAAAATGCTTGCTCCGATCATGCTGATGAAGACGATAATGCCAGCAATCAAGCCGAGCCAAAGATGCAGCCAACTCAGCACTTCTTTGATGATGTTCTTTTTACGCTTCTTTCTGGCCATGATAAATAGGTGTTGATGGTTCTATCTAGTCTATTTGTTTTGCTTATAGCTGCTTTATTGAACTTTACAAGATTCAAGTCAATTTAGAGCTTTGCTTTTCATTTCATCTCCGTTTTCCTAAGTACTTTTCTTCGAGTTTGACACCGCCTCAAGCTGGCTAGGCTGTTACTTTTTGCACTCCGATAGCTATCGGAGAAAAAGTAACCAAAAACGCTAGAGCCTCCAAACTCCTCCGTCAAACAATGGAGGCTCGAAGCCGCCCGCCCAAAGCGACATAAGCCTCACAATAGGCTTAGATTTTGTTGGTTTTTTGGCTGAGAAATTGTCGTGATTTTAAGAGTGGGTTATTAGTTATTCTGCGCCGTCCAAATATCCTTTTTGAATTTCTTGTAAGCTGCGCCCAAAACTCTACCAAAGCAATGCAAATCATCCGTGGACATCAACAAGCGGAACTTAGGAAAAGGCGTATCTATTTCGATGCAGCGACATTTGGGATGGACGCGTCCTTCATAGTTTTTGAGATAGACTGCCAAAGTGTAAAGCAAGGATTCCATCGCAGACATGGAAGCGTCCAGTGAAAAAGTACCGTAATAGACGTGAAAGGCTTGGCATTCTTCGCAGTAAATGACTTTGTTGTCGCCTTCTTCGTAGAGAATAGTGAAGGAATGTTCGTGATTCGGCTGAAAAATCATAGGTGTTCTCTTGTGCTATTAGTTGACAAATATAAGAGAAATAGTTTTTTATTTAGACTAATTAAAAATAATATTGCAGAAAAGAGAAATTTGGGTCTTGTCAGGTAAATCAGCCCTTACAAAACTCAATGAAGTCAACTTCTACTTCAAACTCGCCCTCCTTTTTCTCGGTAGTAATGATCCCAATTCTAAGTATCTGCTTCAACTGAGTATCAGAAAGTTGTTTTCCAGCCTTCACTATCTAGCAGAAGGAGCAGAGTTGCTCTTTCAAATATTTTGCCTAGCTATCACTTGATGTATCCAAATAGTATGCACTAGACAATCAAAACGCTGCATGTTTGGAAAAAAGATAGTCCATGCAGCATTTAGAGCATTTGTCTCATATTCAAAGTGTTCAGTCGGCTGATGATTTTTTCATCATAGAAAACAAATGACAATGAAGACATTAATGATAGGACTAAGTGTGTTGGCGCTATTGCTCTTCTCGTGTAGAGAGAATGTAGACCTCACAGAAGTAGATATTTCCATTCCTGACGCCCAAGAACTGAACGATTTCCAATTACTAGGAAACGTGACTGACTTGAATGAGGAAGGCATTTTAAGTGCAAAAATTGAGCTGATACAAGACGGAATAGTACTAGGCAGCACAACTACTGATCGAAATGGCAGATATATTTTGGAAGCGCCTGTCAAAGCCGATCAATCACTATTCGTGCGATCTGTAAAGGAAGGATTTGTGACGGCAACGGATGCAGTTTTAGCTCAAGAAAACAGCATTACGCATACGACAGTGCTCATGCCTGATGAAATGTTAGGTCAAGGACAACGATCGATGTCGCAAGCTGAATTCATCATTTTATTTGGCACTCTCATCGACAGAGATAGTGTACCACAAGCAAGAAAATATGTATTAGTAGAAGATCCTGACGGCAATATTAGTTATGCTTTGACCACCCGTGAAGGCAAATTTCGAGTAGCTGCACCTGCTGAGACAGCATTGAAGTTGACTGTCTTTAATAGTATTTGCCGACAGGAAGAGTACAGCGAGCGAATTGGCTCGTTTAGTGAAGATCAGGAATTGGGTGAAATCGTCATCAATAGCAATCAAAATGAATCGGTCGCCATCAGCGGACAACTCGTAGACTGCAATGATGAACCAATCGCCAATGGAACCATAGTCGTGATCTCTGTCAATGAAATACAACAAACCATTAGCGATGCCTCAGGTAATTTCAGGGTAGCGATCACTTCCTGTTCAGGCAACCAAGGCATCAGCATCATTGGGTATAGTGAAAACTTTGAAAATGCCAGTGAAACCATCACCGTCACGCCGACAAGTGGTTCGGTAGCACTCGACCCCATCGAAGTTTGTACATCAGGTGCTTCTACTATCGAATTGACGGTAGATGGAACAGCCTACAGAAATAAAGCTGCTCACACTTTTTTGCTCAATAGCAGAGGTCCTTCTGGTCTAAATTTGCTCTATCCACAAAATCGACGTAGTGGTTTGACCATTTACTTTCCTGGCAACACAACTGGAACGTATGAAGTAAATACGTTCGTTTATACTGATGACCAGATCGTAGTGACGGGCGGAAGTAGAGTCAGCAATAGAACGGCTATAAGTGTGACGATAACGACTTATGAAGAGGACATCATCGAAGGATCATTCACAGGGCAAGTACTGAATGAAGAGACGCAAACGCTAGTACCTATGGAAGGAACATTTAGTGTATCAAAGTAAGAGCACATTTGGAGTATTATCTTCCTGTAAACCAATATTTTACTCCCGAAAGCTTTCGGGATGACTTTGAAAAAACGAACTCATTTAGCTCGCTAAAATCATTCATTTTTTCTTCGCCAGAACCGCAAACTACTGATTTACAGTTCAATCTTGCTCCAAACATGCTCTAAAGAACTGTTGAGTAGAAATCGCCAATCCTTATAGTATGTTATGACGGTAGCCAGGCTGATCGAGGGATGCAAAAATCAAGACAGAAGTTGTCAAAAAGAGCTGTACTTGAAGTACGTGAAGCTTGCTTCTCAAATCAGCCTGCGCTATGCTATCGACGAGCATGAAGGTAAAGACATTGTGCAAAACGCCTTTGTAAAAGTTTTCACTAAGATAGAGACCTTCGATGCTGAAAAAGGAACGTTTGAACAGTGGTTCAGGCGAATCGTCATTAATGAAGCCATACAACAATACCGAAAGCGACAGAAATACGACTATCCATCTACTGACGACATTTTTGATGGTGTAGTTGCTCCAATTGCATTGGACAACTTAAAGGCAGAAGATATTCTTGCATTGCTCAGAAAACTATCGGATGGTTATCGCTTGGTCTTTACCTTGTATGTCATCGAAAAATATACACATCAAGAGATCGCCGAAATATTAAACATTACGCCAAGCACTTCTCGATCGCAGTTGACTCGTGCCAAACGATTACTTCAGCAAATGATGATAGAGCAAAACACATTAGAACATGAGAAGAAGATCATCAAATAATTGGGAAAAACAGTTCAAGCAAAAGCTAGACCACCACGATCCTCAATGGGATACAGAAGAAATGTGGGGAGCTATCGAAGTGCAATTGCCTGAGAAGAAAAAGCGAAGACTACTATTGCTACTCCTCTTTTTATTTGGGTTCATTCTTGCAGCAGGTGTAGTTTATCAGTGGCAAACATCAGATGATGAGGACACTAAAAAAGAGGCTGTAGCTTATGTACAAGAGGAGTCAGTTAATCGTGATTTGTCGAATGAAGATTTTACTTTGCAAGAGATGAAGGAAAATACTGAAATTCAAAATACCCATTCAGTAGAAAACAATCAGAAAAATGAAGCGAATGTAGTAACCACTGCATCAATTGAAGCACCTAGTTCAGCAATTAAGTCCATTTCAAATACGAGCTTATCAAAGCTACCTAAATTGGCACTTCAAGCAGTGGAGCAACCTATCAAATTGACGCCAAATAATATATCTCTGTCTGTGTCTGCTTTAACACCACTATCAACACAAAAAATTGATTTACTAGATAATGCAACTCCAGAAATTACTCTTACTACATCAGTTATTGACATGGGATCAGCTAAAATTTCCATTCAACCCTACATTGGCGTATCACTTCCGAATCGTCAGTTAGTACAAAAAAGTGGAGGTTCAGAAGAGCGTTTATTGAATCGTCAGCAGTATGAGCGACCACTAGAGAGCATTGAAGCAGGTGTGTTATTGAACTTGGCTTTGAATGAGCATTTTGCGTTTCAATTTGGTATAGAACGACAGCAATTGACAGAGCGATTGATATGGGAAGACGCCACTCAACGTAGTTTCACCATACAGAGCGATTCTGCTTACTTTTACTTTGACGATCAAAATCAAAAGCAGTTTGTCTCAGGCGAATTTGAGGCAGTGGAAACGACTACTCGTCTCGTTCGAAACTATAATCGCTACACGCTTTATAATCTACCCATGATGCTTAGCTATCGCAATACGGCTGGCAAATGGGGCTATTCGCTTCATCTCGGAGGAACATTTAATTTTCATCATGCCTTTGAAGGAAGGATTTTGGAAAATGAGAATGTGCTGACCGCTCAGGAAGTTGCTGATTTGAATTTGTATCGTTCCAATTTGGGCTGGGCTTCTCAGTTTGGGCTAGGTATAGATTATCTGATCTCTTCCAATTCCCAACTTTCCTTACAACTTTCTCATCGCTATTTTCTCAATAGTTTTACAAGAGATGATGTCGCATATGACCAACGTTATCAACTACTCGGGCTGCAATTGGGCTGGAGAATAAATCTGGATTGAAAGCAAGCCTTGACAGCTGATTTAGTTCTTGAACTCGTCCTTAACTAATTGCGCTTTCTTGTGTTCTACTGCCAAATCAAGAACGTAATGAGTACATTCGATCAACAATTTGTCGAAGGCGCGATTGAACACATGAACGACGATCACCGCGACGCGATTGTGGATATGCTGCATGGCTTTCACAACGCCACTTGGGTCACCGATGCCGAATTGTTGCATTTTGATGCGGAAAAGATGCGGGTGCGTGGTCTAAGCGAAGATGCGAAAAGTGAGGAATTTGATATTGTGTATGATACGCCATTGGAGAATTCGAAGCAGTTTCGTCCTGTGTTGATTAAAATGTTGAAACGGGCGCGTATGAAAGTATCTTGAAACTATTATCTCGGGTTAAAATAATAAATAGAATAGGAACTTTTTCTAGTAAAAAGCTCCTATTCTAACATTTTAGTCTAAAAATCAAACGCCAACGTCACCGTCAAATTTCGTCCAAAACCATTGCGCCGACGAATGGCAAATACATTGCCAAACTGTCGCTGATCGATGGGTGGAACGTAAGTTTCGTTAAGTAAATTCAAGATTTGGAAGGATAG
>JBCDHX010000217.1:0-7464 GCA_038749535.1 Bacteroidota bacterium | reverse complement strand
TTTTTTAATCTTAAAATAAGCCCTCGTCAAGTTTCTCGATGCTTTGGCGTAGAAGACACGGCACACTCTCGTGCCAGGTCGGAGGACGTTGGTCGGACAATCTTTTTCTGTAAATTCGTAGAGCAAATCACTGCTCTTGGCATCTAATCCTTCTGGCGTACTGCTTATCGGGATGCCATTCAAAGCACAAATGATTCGATGCGGCGCACGTACATCTATATTACCCGTATTCTCTACACAAACAGTGATAGAAAACACTCGGTCGGCACGTACAGAAGGTGGATGCGCATACTCTATTTCGAGGGTTTCTCGCAAATCTTCATCGCTTCCTGCTGTGCCTGTTACTACCAAATAGCCATTCTCCAATTTCGAGATTTGCCCTCTACTATTGCTGGCTACGACATCATAATAGCCTAATGCTGCACCGTCTAGCGGAAAAGTCACTAAGCCCCTGGTTGGACTGTCGTAAGTGAAAGAACCAAAGATTTTTTCTCCTGATGCATTTTCTAACCAAACTTGCAAAGAAGCTTCTAGTCTGTTGCCGAACAACTTACTCGTCACATTGCCTGTATTTCCACCGACGCTTGTATTGATGCCCGTCAATTCAAATTCTACAATCTGCGCATTCAATCGAACATTTTGTATAGGCACGCCATCGCCATACACCATCAAATAGTACGTACCAGCACGAAGATTGGGAACAACCAGACGTTGGTCAGGCGAAAAGGGCGTGTCGAAAGCATGATCGAAGCTCGCACGCGAAGGAATGCGTTCGTAAGCCAAGTAAATTTCATTGCTGGCTTGGGTCGTTCCTCCTTCCAGTAGAACTTGCAAAAATTCACCAGATAGACTTTCGGGAATCTCAATGCGGTAATATTTAGGCTGTTGGCGTTCCAAAGTAGCACCAACCCAAGTATTGAGCGGCAGCTCAGGCACTTTAACCAAAAGTTTACCGATACTAGCTGTACTGTTGTTGATTTCGTTGTCCTCTCGAATGTTATCTAAAATATCCGTTTTGACGATGATGAAATACGCTCCTAATCGCACGCCATTTACCTCAAAGCTTCCGCTAGCAGTACTGCTTTCATTTTGCCCTAAATTGATGTTGTTATCGACACCACCTAAGTACACATCGCTTGCATCCAGTATTTGATCGGCTGAAATATAGACGCCATCTCTTTTGCCACCGATTGCTTCATTCACGCCTATATTTTTGACGAGCCAATTGACATTCAAACTTTCCCCTAAGGTCACTTCTGCATCCATACGCACATTTTCTACTATCAAATCCGCAGGCGGTAATTGTTCTATTTGAATAGGCAAGGCAATTCTATTGTTCCCTTCATCGCCTTCGGTCAATCCCCCGAAATCATCGGTGCTGAAAATCAGAAAATAGTTGCCAGAAGCTGCGGAAGGCAACAAAGCTTCTACCGTTTTGGTGTAGGATTCATTAGAGGCGAGAATTTGATTGTTGTTATATTCTGTATACACAATAATATCGCCTGTACCAATTGTCGGATCGCTTGATAATCGAATGCGATCTATCCAAACAGGTGGGGCATCTACTTCTCCAATATTGGTCACAGTAAATCGAAGTTGCACTTTCTGTCCTGCATAGGCAGGTGAAGTGAGCAGTTGAGGTTGGCTGATGGTTAAGTCAGGTTTTGGGGGAAAGGCAATGATGCCACCACCGCCGTCACCACAATCATCGCTGGGCTGAAAAATGCGAAGGTTGTTGGCTCGATTGTTGTCATCGGTCAACTGCTGATTGTCGGATACTATGATGAGGTAATATTCCCCAGAAATATCTGCTGGTAGGGTGAAGTTTTCGATGCGTTTGTAGGTTCTGCCTGGAAAAAGTGTACCCTCTTTTCGCCATTGCTGCACCAAGCGATCACTTGCATCCCACTCGGTATCTCTTGAAAGATAAAGTCCATCCGTCCAACTGTCTATAAAAGTTTTGTGGTTGCCATTGTTGCGCACTTCCCAACTAAGACGAATGCTTTGCCCTAGAGCAATTTCGCAAGGCAAACGCAAATCGACCAAATTCAGATCAACAATTTTTCGCGTGCCGCCATCACCGCCATCATCACTGTTTCTCTTCACACGAATGACATCACTCCGAATGATATTGTCGGTCTCTAAATTATTTTCGTAAATCCTATTTTGAGCATCAACCAAATAATACAGATAGTAATTTCCATCTCGCAAAAAAGTAGGAATGCGTACACTGATTTCATCGCTATAGGAGGTATTCGCTAATAGTTGTTGAGAACGATATTCGCCACCTAGACCAATCGCGTTAATAGCACCTACCCAAACTGGACTGTTGGAAATGAATACCTCATCCGTCCAATTGCTCAATAAATCCACCTCCGAGCGATTGGCGACTTGAACACTGAGGCTCAATCGCTCGCCTTGTTGCAACTCAGTGGAAGACACCATCGCTTCCTCTGCAACTAAGTTGGGGTAATTGCCCTCTAGAATCTGAATCGGAATGGCAGCACTGATATTGTTATTCACTAAGCCATTTTCGTAAATGCCTCGATTACGATTGCTATGAACAAATAGGAAGTAATTGCCTGCCAAACCTTCTGGAATGGTAACAGTAGCTTGTCGAGTAGCAGCTTCTCTGCTTTTCAGCGTAATGGTTTGACTGACGGTAGCAATGCGATCTGAAAAATCGAGGACTGGATCACTGGAAAGATAAATTTCTTCTTGCAAAGCCTGATTAAAAATATCACCTTGCCCAATATTGCTCACGACCCATGCTACATCAAGCGTTTGTCCTGACACAGCAGTTGCATTGACTCTGACGGTATCCAAACGCAGATCGGCATGTTGGATTTTAATTTTTTGCGCCAGCAAATTGTTACCTTCAAAGTCCATCTCGTAGATTCGATTACCATCATCAATTGTGTAAATTAGATAATAATCTCCGTGCAAGTTGTTAGGAATCCTTATATTGGTTTGTGCTTGATAGGTCGTATTGGTCGGTAAATTTTGAGATTGGAAAGAACGGGCTAAAGTAGTGACGTAGGCGCTCAAATCAGGCGTACGACTAAGATGAAAGGCATCGAAGAAACTACCCTCAAAATCTGCTCCATTGTTGCGACCGACCCAAGAAAGGATGATTTGTTCGTTATTGCTCACAACAGTATCCAAGGTCATACTGATGGGCTGTAAATCAGGTGTTTTCTTCTCGATCACGTTGATTACGCCAATATTTTTGATGTTGTTGTTTTCTAAAAACTGCTCGTATTCATCATTCAAATAATCTGTTTGTATATGGATGAAATACCTACCTGAAATGCGCGCTGGAATGAGTACATCTGTGATGGCTTGATAGGTGCTATCAGGCTCTAGATTGCTATTGTGAACATAGCTACCAATTTGAGTAGCATTTCTGGTGTCTGTTACGATACTATCTTGGGAAATCAACACTCGATCACGCCATCTGCTAGAGGTGGTTGCTCCTGAACCTTTATTTTCGATGACCCAGAGTACTCGATCGGATTGACTAGAAAACACAGTGCTATCTGTGCCTGGCAACACTCCAGAGACGACTCGCAAATCAGGTGCAGGAGAAAGTCGGACTTCAATGGGGAAGCTGCGTTGATTGTTGCTGTAGCTGCTTTCTTGAATGCGACCATAACGATCGGAATTGGTGCGGACAATAACATAATAAAGTCCTTCCGCTTCTCTAGAAAGTCGGTAATCCAGCATTTCTTCGTAGGTAGCATTCGGCTCTAAAGCTTTTGGATTTCGTCTTACGCCCATTCGAGTGTCTCTATTATCCCATATGCTGTCTCGTGATAGATAGATTTCATCGTACCAACGATCATCGCGGGTATCGCCCACGCCAATATTTTCGATTTGCCATTCTACGGTGATGTTTTCTCCAGAAAATGGCATCGTATTGACGCTAATGTCGCTGACTCGCAAATCTGGTGCTTCTTCCACCAAAAAGCAATGAATCGCACTCGCTCCTCCAACGGTACACTCATTTTTTGCGACCACTTGCCAAGCATAAGTGCTACCAAATTCAATGTTGCGACGATAGGTGTATCGAATATCGTCAATATCGCGATCAGTGGGGCTACTTGGACGATCTTCTCCTTTTTTCCAAAGGTAAAAATCGTAGCGAGTCGCATTGGCGGCAGGCGACCAAGAAAATTCGATGGGCGCATCGCTAATGAGAATATCTGATTCGGGGAGCAGATTCATAGGCGCATCGGGTTCAATGATGGGAATGACTTCTACGAAAAAGGTGTCGTAATGTACGCAGCCCAAATTATCGGTGATGATGGCGGTATAGTTTTGGCTGCTGTTCGGACGAACACTAATTACACTTTCTGTCTCGCCTGTAGACCAAAGTATGGAAACATTTGTAGAAGAAGGAATAAATAACTGTTCCGATTCACCTTGACAGATGATGCCACCCCCAGAAACAAATATTTCTTTGGGTGTTGATTTGATAATTCTAACTTCTTCTGAGCGCACTGTACAGCCTGATTCATCTGCGTAAGTGTACCAATACAATCCTGCCTCGCTGACGGTAATCGCATCGGATAGTGCGCCATTGGACCATTCTATGTTTTCACTCAAATTCGCTTGCAAAGTAGTGCTTTCTCCAATACAGAGTTCTGTGCCGCCTTGTACGATGATTCGAGCATCTGGTAGCTCAAATACTTCTACGGTAAAAGAATCAATTGCTGTACAATTGTTAGCATCGGTAACGGTGACGATGTAGGTGGTGGTGGTGCTTGGACGTATTTGTAAATTCGCTCCCGAGCGTCCATTGTCCCAACGATAGCTGGTGCCGCCAGAAGCATTTAGTGTTACGGATTGATTGGGGCAAACGGGCGATTCTCCGCTAATCGTCACATCAGGTGTCGGATAATGTTCTATCTCTACTTCCAATCGGTTGTTGCCTTCGTTTTCATCGCTGTTTTCTACAAAAGCTTCGATGGTGTAAAAGGCTTCATCGGAGAAGTCGGCTTTGCGTTGGAAGCGGTACGTAATGCTTTCATCAGCTTCGATTGGATCGGGAATCGTTTCGGTGACTTTTGCGCCGCCGTTTACCCGATAGGAAACTTGTACATTGTTTGCGGTGCGCTGCCCTAGATTTTGCACCTGAATGCGAATTTCTTCTTGATCGTTTAAGTCGCAAGCTGAGCTTGGGCGATCTATATTGGTAATGGCTAGATCGCGTACTGTTCGGTTCTCGAAGTAGAGGGCTTCGATTTCGCAGTCGGTGAGCGCACGTTCATAAATTCTGACTTCATCAATTGATCCATTAAATGGCCAAAATCTATTATCATCAAATCCGTTTCCAATCGTTATACTTCGATCAGAGTACCTAATAGCTTCTGGTGCATCCACTATATTTTCCAGTGTTCCATCTACGTAAATTGAAAGCTGTGTTCCATTAAAAATTGCTGTGACATGATGCAATTGATTATCTAAATCAGTAGTAGATGCTAGACGATAGTTGTTTGATGTACCCCAGTAAACAAAATTGAATTTGCCGTTATTGTTATCGTAGTAAAGCGAATAACCAGTTCGACGTTGCGACCTGTATGTATCTACTATTCGAGCGACACCGCTTGGGTTGTTTCCTTTCACCCAAGCCGTTATGGAAAGCATACTGGGTTTTAAATCATTCGTTTGCTCTATTTCAATAATGTCATCTACACCATCAAATGAATAAGCAGCATCAGGATTTCCAAATCGATCTGTGACTAAGGTTGATCCAGATATCTCTCCATTGTTTCCATTTCCAGAGGCATCATTAGCGTTGCCATTGAATGGATAGTGTGCGAGTAATCCTTCTTGAATATTTGACTTAATATTCTGTTTAACATTAATCGGATATCTAGGACTTTCAATATTGTAGTAAGTTTGAGATATCCAAAATATTGTGTCTTGAAATGACGGAATACTATAAACATTACCTTGATGAACTGGTGAAATATCTAAAGTGTCTTTATACCATTTTAAATTCTGACCAAAGATCCTTACCTCTAAGCCATTTTCAGTACAAGTGCTAGATTCTAAGTATAATGGGTATAATTCAATTCTACCAGGACTACATCCAGATGCTTGCCAAGGACCGCTTAGACGAAATTCATTACCATTGTAGGTTAAATTAGCAGACTTTATGCACCATCTAGAACCAGGACTAGTTTGTTGGCTAATAATATTAGTTTCTTGAAAGTTGAGATTACAATCTTCTGATTTTCCTTGAAAATTTATCCTGCCGTGGTTTGTACTTCTGCGTGAAATGATAGTAGAAATTCCTTTCACGGGATTCTCCTTTTCGTTAATTTGAAGCCCAAAACTGAAACTTGGTTGACTACTTCCTTGATATAAAACACCTTGCCAATAAGTAGCAACTTTCAATGGAATTATGTTAGATGGAATTTGTATATCTGGTTCGTCATTATCAAGGGTTATATTGCCAACAGCCTGTCCATCATAGCGAGGATCTCCTTGCAAATTTTCATAATTACCATCAAATTTATAATATAACTCTAAACCTGTTTGTGCAGTTGGCTCAGGAAGATTACTGATGTTATCTCTGATTTGATCTGGTGTTCTTACAGTACTCCAAATTCTAACTTCATCTATTTTACCATAGAATTGCTCTCCTCTTATAGCAATACTATATCCAATAGTAGTCGGTAAATCATTTAATCTTAAATTACCACTTGCGGGCATTTCTGCCTCTAAACAACCATTGACGTAGTATTTAGCATGACTGCCGTCATAAGTAGCTGTGACGTGATACCATTTATTTAGTTCATACGGATAATTTACACGAAGTAAATAGAATTGGTTGGTAGTAGTAAATTCAAAAGAAAAAGGTCTAAACAAATAATTATTTACTCCTCTATCAACGTGTTTTGATACAATATTAACAGAATTAAAGTCTGTCATCAAGAAGGAGGCTTCAATCGTAATACGATCTCCAGCAATATCTAAATCTCCAGCGTTTATTGCATCCCCAGAAGATTGTAAGAACAGAGATTGAGCAGATAAAAAATTATAGATCAATAGTATTAATAGAATAATTAGGCTGTTTTTCATAGATCAAAAGGAATTTTTTAAGAAACTAGCAGGTGGAAGGAAAAAATTAAGTATTGCTCTACTGTAATAGTATGATTTTAATCCAAGATACAAAATCCTACATGTTGCTGTCTCAAAGGTGGTAATTTGCCGTAGCCGTCGCGCCAGCCGCTTGGCTCAAAACTCACCGCCTTATGAAAAGTTTGCCCATCATCGCTCAAATAGATGCCATCATCTGATTGGGTCTCGTCTGCATTGTCTTTGATGAAATATTCTAGTACTAAGTCTTTGCCTACATAATCAGAAAGAGCTATTTGTAACCTACATTTCGAACCCCCCATTATTTTTTGGGCTAATTAAAAAATAATGTGATTAAAAATCTATGGGCACATG
>JBCDHX010000216.1:0-7482 GCA_038749535.1 Bacteroidota bacterium | reverse complement strand
CTTAGGCAAAGAGCCTCCAGGCTAGTGAGAAAAGCTTTAAGCTTCTCAAAATCAATCACTAAACATATTGGAGCTATTAAGTATTTTATTTGCCACTATAATCTAAAAATGAGAGCATTACATTTTTAGCACTACCCATCAAAAAAACAAGGTCCGAATACGATAAAGAATATGACAAACGACAAGCCATTTTCAATGTACAATATGACAGCTTGGATGCCATCGACGAGCGTCAAGCTTATCAACTTTATCTTGACTTTACTAATGAAGAGCAGACTCGTTATCAAAATCATTTAGAAAATGTCAAATCAGTCATCAAACAATCGTTTTCATTCCAGATCAATGGACAACCGATCCCCGATTCCACCATTTATATGGACTTCCACATCCACCCCAACTTTGGTGAAAAAGGATTTATTTGCACCTTCCCGATGCAGCATGCTCACGTAGGGACAAATCGGTTGACGCTGACCAGAAAGTTCTACGAAGAAGTCATGGAAGACTATCACGACTGGGATTTTACGATTCCTTTTATTTATACGGGGCGGGTGGTGGAGTAAGTGGCATATCAGAAGGAGCGATCATCACCAAAAAAATATATACCCAAAGGCCAAGCAAAACATCCAGTAGCAGGCTTCTTTTGATAAATGTATTGAATTTAGAGAAAGACGCCATGCTCATTGATTGTGGTTGCCTACAACTCCAAACTTCCGTCGCGAAAGGCATCTACAACTTTCATCCAGATATCGTAATGATCAGTCGCTACGCCTACTACCGTGGCGTTTTTAGCCATCAAAAAAGCAATTTCTTTGGCGGATGGCTGCCCTACATTTTGATCGTGCTCACCGTAGTAGAAAACGAGGTTGGATAAATCTACATTAGCTAGCAGTTCCGTATATCGAGGCTTCCCAATGGTATATTTTAGCATCTCTTTCGTCTCTCTGATTTGCCAGTAGCGTACTGTTCTGTATGGGTTGGGAGCTTCATCCACATCCGGTATATTCAAAGTGACACCATCCTCTGCAAAACCGACATTAATACCCTTTAATTTATAAGCAATTTGTGTGCTATCTGCATCAAATCTTCCTCCTGTAATGATATACTTGTCTGCCAAAGAAGGCCTCGTCGATAGATAATTGGGAATCACCCAAGCACTGTAAGAGTGTCCAAATACGACGACATACTTCCCTCTATCCTTAAAATATTTAATAGCTCGGTACATCATCTCAGCCGTCTGGTCAACCTCAAATACAGCATCTTCTAAAGTAAAATCTTTAGCGTTAAAAATACTTTTATTATATGTACTAGCTTGATGGATGATGGCGTAATAGTAGTTTTTGCTATTCGGTAAATATTCCCAGTACACCCTACCACTCGACTCGAAATCCAGGCAGAACTTTGGTCCACCTTCCCCAACGATGATAACTGTATCCTTGGTCTCATCACCACTAGCTATCCAGAGTTGGGTAGTGTCCGTTGGCAGTACGGTTGGGATATAACTAGCAGAGGAAGTTTGTTGTGCCCATGAATGGTTCATGACGAAAATACAAAGGCAAATACTCATTAATACTGTAAATCGTTTCATTCAAAATGGAATTGATGCGTTAAAAAAGAAGCAAGTTATGCATGTCCATCTTGAATGTCTTGGACTTTGGGGACATCTTCTACTTTCCAATATAAATCATGGCTTATTTGCTGTATGGCTGCAAAGAGTTCTTTAGGCGTCAAGCCTGTTTTCACTTTGAAGTGAGCATTCAAGTCAGATTGGTCATAAAAATCTGCTTCATACGCCAGAGCAGAAAAGTTAGTCGATGTCAGTCGGTGCTGATAAATATCTAGTGCTTTTCGGAATCGTATAGTGGATTTGTAAGCCGTGGGGGAAAGTCCCAAATGAGCAGTAAATAGCCGTAACAAGGTTTTTCTTGAAATCGAAAGCTCATCCGACAAGGTTTTGACCGTCGTACTTTCTGTATGGTTCAATAGGCGATTCACAGCATAACTTAGTCGTTGCTCTTCAAAACCTAGTAGATGATGTCGGAAAAAATCATCCAACAAATCCCGCTTCCTTTCTATATCATTCAATCGAAATACTTGCCGCAGCATATCATCGAAAGGTGTGCCAAAGAAATCAAAAAAAGAAAAATGATCTTCGATCATCATAGCTGCTGGGAGTGGTACGAAGTGGTTGAGACCAAGCGGATGAAAAACAATCGTCAGCTTGTTGTATTTGCCTTTGTAGATGATTTCTCTGGAGCGATCCAGTTTCCCAACTAACAATTTAAGAAAGTTGTCACTAGATTCGTATTCATGCGTTCGACTCAGGTCTGTCCGATGCACTTTGCTGTTCTCGTAGACATTGATCGTTGTGGTATAATTTGGAAAATAGGTAATCTTTTCGACCGCCTCTTTATCTAGTGACTGCTGGATGTAGTACAACTTAATCAGCGGTCTTAGCACATCCAATGAAGGTTCAATCTGATGGTAGGATGATTTCATCAAGCTATGTATTTAAGTAGATATAGAACATCCTGAAGGAGCTTAAGTATCACGAAAAGTTTCGCATTTCTTCTGCAAAATACTCATAAATTGCTAAATCATCTGGTGCCCCATTACCCCAACACGCATTTTTTCCTTGTGACAGTCGAAAATAATCTTGAATGATATCGCCTTGCTGCTCGTAGTTGAAGTCCCAAAAATGTTTGCCACTGGCTTTGGCAGATAATAAGGCTTCCAAACCTCCGTAGTCATAGCCTTCTTGCGTCCGCTGTGCCCACAAAGCGCGAGGAATGTAAGCTGCGCCAAAATGTTGATATTGCCAGATGTGGATGAGTTCGTGAATGAGGAGTTCATCACTCATTTTGCCCCAACTATTGATGATGTTGAAACTGACGTAGCAGAGATTGTACTGCTTTGGTCCAAACTTGGCGCCCTCGTCGATACGTACTTTATCTAAGTCAATCGAGTCGCCATAGACGAATTTAGCTAACCATCGCTCTCGTTGGTCGAGCGGTCGATGCGTTTTAAATTGCTTGGCAATCCATTCATACAGAAGTGGTACTCGAAATTGCTCCAAAACGACAAACAAGCCTTCCAGCACTCGCCAACCGATGCTCATTTGTCGGCTCATTGCTGTCCTAATTCTTCTGCTCGATGCAAGGCAGCTTCTGCGCCTGCTACAATATCTTCATGTACCAATCTTTCTCGATAGGCTTTCATTGCCGCTTCTGTCGTGCCACCTTTGGAAGAGACTTTTTTAATCCATTCTTCACAAGAGAAGTCGGTCTTGCTGTACAATTCGACTGCGCCTCTGAAGGTCTGTCCGACGAGTAATTCTGCTTCTGCTGCCGAAAAGCCCATTTTCTCTGCCGCCGTCATCATCGCATCCATAAAATACCAAACATAAGCTGGTCCACTACCCGAAATCGCTGTTGTAGAATCAATTGCCCTTTCTTGATCGACATAAAGGACTTTACCTGTCGTGCTCAGCAAATTTTGTACCATCACCAGCTCTATCCGCGTCACTTCTTCAGAAGCTGTAAACGCCGTCATTCCCATCCCGATCTGTGCTGGCAAATTTGGCATGGCACGAATCACTTTGGTCGCTCCCAAACCATCCTGAATCGTCTCCATTTTCACTCCTGCCATGATGGACAAAAATACTTGCTGTGGATCGACAATCGGTTTCAGTCGCTCGAAAAGCACACCAGAATCTTGTGGCTTCACCGCTAAAATCACAATATCTGCTTCATGCAAACAGTCTTCGGGTTCAGCATAGACCGTTCCTATATCTTTGGTTGCCAAGACCTTAGCTTTCTCTGGCGACTTTTCCAAAATCATCATATTTTCGGAAGTCGTGATCTGCGAGCGCAGAAAGCTTTGAGCATAGGTCATGCCCATATTGCCACCACCGATGACTAGAATTTTCATTTGTTTATGTTTTAAAACGACAGATGCAAGGTATCAGCCTAAAGCTAATACCTTGCATCTGTTATAAAGCGTGTTCTATAAGAACTTTGCTTATATAATTTATTAGAATTGGAGCTTACTATTTCCATCTAAAAGTCGAGTACAGTTTTCTAGCATACTCCTTTAGCTCATTGTTTTTTTCAAACTTGTATTTCTTATCTACATATTGAATAGAAACAGTAAACATATAGGCAACGCCATGTTTTCCTGAATATGTTACTAAGTCATAACGGCTTTGATTGAGTCCCTTTGATTTTCTATAAAATCTCGTATTCAGTAAAACGGCTTCACTACTATCAGCGAGTATGATTGTCTCTTCGTCGTAATGTTTCTTCTTCTTGAATACTCTATCCTCGTTCGAGAAATAACCTTCGATAACGTCCATTTTTGCTGCTCCTAAATCAGAATTATTCAATTTAACAAGAAATATTGTTACCTGTACAGGACCTCGATTGAAGCTTATTGGAAGTCCTTGTCCGCTAGCTTCAAAATATTGTTCAGGTCCTAATCCACCACCGAGCATTTCATTCAAATTTCTCCAGCTTGCCGGTACTTGAAACTCATAGACATCTGTTGAGATAGTATCGGTAGCAGTCCAAATTTTACTATCCCACTGTGAAAAGGCAGTCGTAAAAGAAAGTATAAATCCAAGTACTGTAACTAAATGTTTCATTTGTTTGTCTTCGTTTTTTGAAGTAGTTTATGCAATCCCAAACTAAAAGATACCTTTGTAAAGCTCTACTGCCTGTTCAGAAACAAGAGCATTTTGGTGAGAGATAAGCTTTACAAAGGTTGCTAGCACACAGATACTCACCTGCAACCTTCGCAAAGCAAAAGCTATCAAAGATTTAACAACAACTTCACCGGATCCTCAATCAAATTCTTCACCTTCACTAGGAACGTCACTGCCGAACTTCCATCAATCACGCGATGATCGTAAGACAACGCCACATACATCATTGGACGAATTTCCACTTTGCCATCGACCGCCACAGGACGCTGCTGAATGGTGTGCATACCTAAGATCGCAGACTGTGGTTCATTCAAAATTGGTGTACTCAACAATGAGCCGAAAATACCGCCATTGGTGATGGTGAATGTACCACCGCTCATCTCGTCTAAAGACAATTTGCCGTCTCTCGCTTTGACCGCTAAGTTCTTGATCGCATGCTCGATTTCTGATAACGACAACGATTCTACATTGCGGACAGGTGGCACAACCAAACCATTTGGCGTCGAAATCGCAATCGAAATGTCTGCATAATCGTGATAGATCATATGATCGCCATCGATGAAGGCGTTGACGTCTGGCATTTCAAGCAATACTTTCGCACAAGCTTTCGCAAATGGCGACATGAAGCCCAACTTAATCCCGAATTTAGCAACAAACTCTTCCTGATAGGTCTTGCGCATTTTCATCAAAGCCGACAAATCGACTTCGTTGAAAGTCGTCAACATTGCTGTATTGTTCTTCGCCGATACCAATCGCTTGGCAATCGTACGACGCATACGACTCATTTTCTTGCGCTCTTCACCTCGACTGAAGTTGTTGGAAGCAGTAGGTTGAGGTGCTGCTTTTGGAGTTTCTTCGACTTTTGCAGGTGCTTTACTTTCTGCTGGTTTAGGAGGTGCTTGTGCTTGCATCGCATCTTCTTTGGTAATGCGTCCATCTCTGCCTGTACCTTTCACTGAGCTTGGGTTGATCCCTTTTTCTTTCAATATCTTGGCTGCTGCTGGAGAAGGATGACCTGTAGCATAAGTCGTCTCAGAAGAAGTGGAAGCCGTGTTATCTTCCATGGTCGCTTTCACCATTTCGGTCGCTGTCGTAGAGCCTGCTTCGCTTGCGCCACCTTCCATCACTTCAATTCGCGCTACCAATGCCCCAATTTCCAGATCACTCCCTTCTTCGGCAACATGAATCAATTTGCCAGTCGCTTCTGCTGGAAACTCCAAGGTCGCTTTGTCCGACTCAAATTCGCAGATCGGCTCGTCTAGCTTCACCATTTCGCCATTGCCGACTAGCCATTGCGACAAGGTTACTTCTGCTACCGACTCGCCAATGACAGGTACGTTCATTTCGACTGTTTGACCTGTTGCAGTAGCTGCTTTTGGCTCTGCTTTTGGTGCTGCTTTCTCTTCTTTTGCAGGTGCAGGTGTTCCGTTGTCGGATGCGCTCCCGTTTTGGCTGACGCTCGTATCAATTTTGGCGACCAATGCCCCAATTTCCAAATCATCGCCTTCCGCAGCGACATAGACAAGCTTGCCAGCTGCTTCTGCTGGAAACTCCAGCGTCGCTTTGTCAGATTCAAATTCGCAGATCGGTTCGTCCAATTCGACGTACTCACCGTCTGCTTTCAACCATTGGGAAAGGGTCACTTCCTGTACGGATTCGCCGATGACCGGCACTTTCATTTCAACTAAACTCATATTGTAAGCTGTGAGCTATCAGCCATGAGCATTTAGCAGATCGTCACTAGTTGCCTGGCTTTTAGCTGTTTATTTATGTCATTGAATATCAGATAGATATGCACCGAGAGTTATCGGGATTAATCACTGACGAAAAACAGTCTGATGTCTAACGTCTACTATCTATCATCTCAAATAAAAAAAGAGCATCCCAAACATAGTTGAAATACTCTTTTTTTAATAATTCTATATCTCGAAAAGTTTAGCTTTTCTTGTCCTTATTCACACTATTCACTAAAGAAGCGAAGTGTGCAGGATGATTCATCGCCAAATCAGCCAAAACTTTTCTGTTTAATTCAATTCCGTTGGTCTTCAAGCCGTACATGAATTTCGAATAGCTCATGCCATTCAAACGGGCTGCGGCATTGATACGCGCAATCCACAAACGGCGGAAGGCACGCTTTTTATTGCGACGATCACGGTAAGCATATTGCAAACCTCTCTCGACTGCGTTTTTCGCAACCGTATACACTTTACTTCTCGCGCCAAAGTATCCTTTAGCTGCTTTCAAAATTTTCTTGCGTCTTCTTCTAGACGCGACGTGATTTACCGAACGAGGCATATCATTTGTGTTTTAGTACAATGCAGAGACTCTATTTATGAGTTCTTTTTCCTGCATTCTCGTTAAAAAATAGTTTTTACTTCTTACAAAGCATTCTTTTCACGCGTGCTTCATCCGCTTTGCTCACCAAAGTCGAACCTTCCAAACGTGTTTTTGCTTTCTTGCTTTTCTTGCGCATCAAGTGAGAAGTGTTCGCTTGGAAACGCTTAACTTTTCCAGAACCTGTCAACTTGAATCGCTTTTTTGCACTAGAGTGCGTCTTCATTTTAGGCATAATACCAATCGTTTTTTCAAATGGAGTGCAAAGATAGACTTTTTTTGGAGGGACGCAAGGGATATCTTGATATGGGTGCAATTCAAAATGTCGTATTTTGTTTTCTTTAATATGACTTATGAGCTTTTTAAGGCTAAATTTTGGTAGAAATCGACTCAAACTGCCTGATTATGAGCGAAAATAATGCTATCTAGAATATTAGATATTTTTATAT
>JBCDHX010000215.1:0-7521 GCA_038749535.1 Bacteroidota bacterium | reverse complement strand
GGTTAATTTTGACAACGGATTTCGATCCATGAGGAAAAGTGTTTTGTTGTTGTGGAAGACCACAAAAATAACTTTTCCTCTTCTTTTTTACCTCTATTTATTTTCCGTCGGGTAGAGTAGCTATCATCTTTCTGCACAAGCACAAACCACCAATGAAGTCAGCAAAAAATGCTTTGTCGGAAGTACTTTATTTGTTTTTTACAATCTGGTAGATGATCCTGAACCACCAAGCTATTTTCAGCTCAATTTTGGTTATCGACTCACACCAAAGGATGTCGTTTCGCTAGAGTTGATTACTTGGAAATATTACGAGCCGCTAGGTGTGCCAAATGGTCAAAAAGCAAGTGCCCCTAACTTCCCTGGAAGCGTACGAGCGTATGGCAGTGGTCTAGCGTACAAGCGATTTTTGTGGAAACGCGCCTACACTCAGTTCCACTCTACTTTACTCCGACAACACTACTTGAATGAATCCGGCGAGCGCATTCAAAGTGGATTTCAGTTGTTCAATACCGCTCGTGTGGGTTATCAATTTCGTTTTTTCAAGCAGCGCATATTCGTAGAGCCTTCTGTTGCTATGACTTTTTGGCCCATCAATACGAATCTACCAGCTTCTTTTCAGGCGGAAGAAGACAAGTGGAATGGTTATCTTCTGGGAGAGCCGGGGCTACATATCGGGTTCAATTTTTAGTCAATCGCTTTCTAATGCGACTTAAAGTCTCCGGCTTGATGCCCAAATAACTAGCAATCTGATATTGTGGAACACGATTCAGTAAGTCTGGTCGTTCATTCTGCAATTTCAGATAGCGTTGCTCTGGTTTGAGGGCAATAAATGTCGCCAACTGCTGCTGCTGATCGCCCATCATCTGCTCTATACCTGTCCGGCAAAAGGTCTCAAAGCGAGGAAATTGTCGATACAAAGCTTGTTCTTTTTCGCTGTTCAAAATAGCGATTGTGCTTGTTTCTGCACAGACTAGATTGAGTCGAGAAGGTTGTCGATTGGCGAGGCTATTGAAGTTGACAACCGACTGATGTTCCGTAAAAAAAGCAGTTGTTTTTTCTTCTCCATCTAGCAATTGATACGCTCGGATACAGCCTTCGATGACAAAGTAAGCGTTTCTAGCGATCTGTCCTTCTTTCAGTAAGAATGTATCTTTTTCAAAGGTTTTAATAGGAAAACTACTTTCGATAGCGGCTTGCTCTTTTGCTGAAAGATGAGTCATTTGTGAGAGTAGTTCTACGAAAATGTGATTCATTTCTAGCATCAGTTAATGAAACGAAATAAGATGAATAATAATCAAAATCGTAAAAATAGCTACATTGTAAGCAGAAACAACCAACTTACACACTATGGAATCCTCAATTTTAACGGACATCTTCCTGCCTGCTTCTCTTTTTATCATCATGCTCGGTATGGGACTTTCGCTGGTCGTAGATGATTTTCGGCGTATTTTGAAGTATCCAAAAGCAACCGTAATCGGTCTGGTCAATCAATTGATCTTATTGCCCCTGATTGGGTTTGGATTGTGTCATTTGTTTGACTTGCCCAATGAATTAGCCATCGGTTTGATGCTATTGGCGGCTTGTCCCGGCGGCGTCACCTCCAATCTCATCAGCCACCTCTCCCGTGGCGACACGGCGCTGTCCATTTCGCTCACTGCTGTCAGTAGTTTCATCACGTTGATAACAATCCCACTCTATGTCGGCTTTGCTTTTCGCTATTTCAACAACAGCGGTCAAGTTGTCGATGTGGACGAAGTAGGGATGATTGTACAAGTTTTGGCGATCGTGATTGTTCCGGTGGTGATCGGTATGGTGATTAGAGCCAAAAAAGAAACCTTTGCCTTGCGTATGGATAAGCCTGTCCGCATTTTTTCGGTCGTCATTTTTGTGCTCATTTTGATCTCCATCATCATCAAGGAGCGAGCCACCATCATGGAGTATTTTCCACAAATCGGCGGCGCGACAGTTGCTTTAAATTTGCTGACCTTAGTCGTCGGCTATTACAGTGCCAAACTACTCCGTATCGATCAAAAACAATCCATCACCATCGCTATCGAGTCCGGTATTCAGAACGGCACACTCGCTATCGTCATCGCATCGACTGTTCTCGCCAATTTCACGTTGTCGATTCCGGCAGGTATCTATGGTCTGGTGATGTTTGTGTCAGGTGGCGCAGTGATGTATTATTTCGGAAAAAAGTTGAACACGGCTTGATTTTACATTTTCACAGCATCCACCGGCTTATGCGGCTGCGTCGCTTCCTCCATTCGGTCTAGCAATCGCTCTAGATTGTCATCATCTATAATCAGATCGCGGTACTCAGGATTGACGAAGCCTTGATCGATCATGTGATGAACGTGCTGCAAGAAGTATTGGTAGTAATTATTGACGTTGTAGATGCCGACTGGTTTGTAGTGCAGTTTTAGTTGCGCCCAAGTCACGATTTCCATGAACTCATCCATCGTCCCAAAGCCGCCCGGCAAAATAATAAACGCATCGGATCGCTCTACCATAATGGTTTTGCGCTCGTGCATGGTATCCACGACTATATTTTCGGTGAGTGCCAAATGTCCTTCTATGGCTTGCAAAAAGTGAGGGATGACACCTGTGACAGTGCCGCCATTATCGAGAACAGTATTCGCCATGACGCCCATCAGTCCTACATCGCCGCCACCATAAACGAGATGGATATTTCGGTCTGCTATGAGCTGAGCGAGACGGGTTGCTTCTTCTTTATAAATCTCTTGACTCCCAAATTTAGAGCCACAATAAACGGTAATTGCTTTCATATCGGATGATATTTTAAATAAAATAGAGTACGAGTTTGTCGATTCTGGATACTGACAAACAAGGGCGAAAGTACTCCATCAAAAAAATGCCCACACAGAAACGATATGAAAGTAAAATAAGTTTAATCTAACACGGCTTCAGCGTTTTTGCAGGCTGTTTTCTGGCAGCGTCCGTAGAGATTGAGGGAATGATGAGCTACTTCAAAACCGAGTAAATCGCCCATGGTATCCTTGATTTGCTGGATGCGTGGATCGCAAAATTCGAGTACATCTCCACAGTTGAGACAGATGATGTGATCGTGTTGTTTGTAGCCATACGATTTTTCATACTGCGCTAGATTCTTACCAAACTGATGCTTTTTGACTAGGTCACAATTCACCAATAGTTCCAGCGTATTGTAGACCGTCGCGCGACTCACTCGATAGTTTTGGTTCTTCATGTGGATATACAAAGCTTCCGCATCGAAGTGATCACTACGTCGATAGATTTCTTCCAAAATCGCGTATCGCTCCGGTGTTTTACGAAAGTTGTTTTCTTCCAAATGTTTGGAAAAAATAGTTTTGACTTCCTTGATGATTTGATCGGTAGCTGGCTGCATAGTTTTTTCTATAGATGATGTGTGAGTGGTGATGGGCGAGAGCAATTCGCACTCAGTGATCACTTGTAAATTTTATAGTGAACTCAGACTAAAAATGTGAAATGAATAAATTGTCACTGTTGAGAAAGAGTTTAAAAGAGAGCGTTTTGTAAATAGCGACTTTTAAATTATTTCTCAACATAGAAGATGACTATTTTTCATTGAACTCAGACTAATCCTTAATCTACTCTAGTAACAGTTGAGATGTTGTCAAGTTTCTTTAGGGCTTCCATTGCCAAATATAGTTGATCTTTATTGGAGACCAATAAGCTGATGTAACCTTCAAAGACACCTTCTTCTCCACTGATGCTAAAGGAGCGAATGTTGAGATTGAGTTGAGTCGAAATTTCCTCTGAAATACGCTGAATGACGCCTTTTCCCTTATCCCATCCTGTAATTTTGACCTTAGCGACGAAAGATTGCTCGCCTATGGTCGCCCATTCTGCCTTCATGACCCGATGAGCATTGCCTGCCATCATGTGTGAGGCATTGGGGCAATTGGTACGATGAATTTTTAACTCTGCACCGACCGTCAGGTAGGCAAAAATAGGATCTCCTTGCACTGGATTGCAACAAGTCGCCAACTGATAACGATATAGGTGCGCAGGCTCATCGTTGATGTATAGTCCTAGCTTGCGTTCTTTTTTATCTTCTTCTTTGGATACAAATTCGCGCTGAATACTAATCGTCTCCGTTTGCTTGGCGACCAATTGACTATCTTGAACCTCAATTTCTTTGAAAATCTGACTGACCTGTAGAGCTTCTGTTGCTATATCATAGTAGAAGTCAGAAGGGGATTTGTATTTAAAATGCTTGACCAGAAACTCTATGCTTTTGTCAAAAGACACTTTTAAACTTTTGAACTTTCGTTCCAGACGCTCTTTACCCAATGCGCCTATGGAGCGCCGCTCTTCTTTGATGGCAGCTCGGATTTTGTTCTTCGCTTTACTGGTAGTGACAAAATTGATCCAGTCCTTGGTTGGCTTTTGTCGGTTGTTTTTAATGATTTCTACCCGATCTCCATTCTCTAAAATGTAACTCAAAGGCTGTATCTTATCATTGACGATAACGCTGGTACAGTGATACCCCAAGTCCGTATGAATGCTAAAGGCAAAGTCCAGAGCAGACGCGCCTTTCGGCAAAGTTTTGGTTTCTCCTTGAGGTGTAAAAACATAAACTTCATCCTTGAACAAACCACTTCTAAAGTCAGATAAGAACTCCAGATTGGTAGAATCCGGATCGTTCAGTACATCGCGAATGCTGTCTAGCCAAGACGTATATACATCTGTATCTTCGTAAGATGCTTTGTATTTCCAGTGCGCCGCGAATCCCTTTTCTGCTACTTGATCCATGCGCTCCGACCGGATCTGTACTTCCACAAAGCGACCATCCGGTCCTATGACCGTCGTATGTAGCGACTCATAGCCATTCGCTTTCGGGTTATTGATCCAATCTTTTAACCGCTCAGGAATAGACTTGTACAAATCAGTAACAACGGAATAGACCGACCAACAGACCAGCTTGACGTGCATATCATACTGCCGTTTCTTAGCAATTCGATCCTCTTTGGTCGCATGCTCCGGGTCTTCTTCTTTTGGAATATCAACAATGATTCTGATAGCAAACAAATCATATATCTGCTCGAACGTGACGCCTTTGTTTTTGATCTTATTGTAGATGGAGTAGATCGACTTGGGACGCCCAAAAATTCGATATTTTCCTTTCAGATCAATATTGGGCAAGTCATCCAGCTCTCGCTGTATCGGCTCTATGAATTTTTTGATGTAGGCTTCGCGAGACCGTTTTGTTTCATTCAGTTTTTGGGCGATGTCTTTATACAGCTTGGGTTCTGAGATTTTCATCGCCAGATCTTCAAACTCTGTCTTGATCGCGTACAGTCCCAGACGGTGTGCCAGAGGCGCGTAAATATAGGTCGTCTCAGAGGCGATACGCAGTTGTTTGTGGCGTTCCATAGCGCCCAGTGTGCGCATATTGTGCAAACGGTCTGCCATCTTGATGAGGACGACGCGTACATCTGTGGTCAGTGTGCTAAGGACTTTTCTAAAATTGGCGGCTTGCTTTTCTTGAGGAGCATTGGCACTATCCAGTTTGGTGAGTCCATCTACGATCTTAGCGATGCGCTCACTCCGATCTCCAAAAGAGGCTCTAATGTCTTTCAGCGTCACTGAAGTATCTTCCACTGTATCGTGCAGTAAAGCACAAATCGCTGCCGTCGGTCCTAGCCCAATTTCTTCGATACAAATGCGTGCCACTTCTATGGGATGCAAAATATAAGGATCGCCAGATTTTCGACGCTGCCCATCGTGTGCCTCCACTGCCATCTCGAATGCCAGGCGCACATTCTTTTGATCCTGTTCATCCATCGTCCCATCCATGCTTTTGCGCAGAGAGCGATAAGCGCGTTGGATGAGCGTTTTGTCATCTACGCAATCGGACTCGCGTGGCGGTATGTTGTTCTGCTGTATTGATTTCGTCATCGCTATTCCTTTTACACGGTTGGGTGATGTCTTCTGCTACTCGGATAGGACTGTTCTGACCTTTCGTAAACGAAGTTAATATATAGAAACAGTGAAAGCGCAGGGTTTGTTACGAAAGAACAACAGAGAAAAAGAAAATGACGATGTAGATGTGCTCTTTAAAGCAAAAAATGGAACAAAATGGTCTACTATGAAACAACAAAAGCCAATCCTTCAAAAGAAGAATTGGCTTTTATCTGAAAGATTGAGTGATGTAGTCGCTGAGTTTCAATTTCTTCGCTCTCACCTCTCACACATCACCTCTCTCGCCTCCTAATAAGACCACAAATCTTGCTCGAAGTTGAATATCTCTTGCTTAATCTTCTCAGCTTCCAATAAGCGATCTACGCCACCAGAGATGTAATCTTGAATCCGTTCGTTGCGGACATTGGACTGCTTGTAAATATAGCTGGAGAAGTAGCGCATTTCCATGATGTCCTCCCAGGTTGTCGGCGACGCATCATTTCCTAGCGTAAAAGCGGGTTCACGCGCCAGCAACTCGCGGACATGTGGGTAGTAGACCCAAAACATAGGTTGCTCATACTTTAACTGACCGGTGTTTTCATCTCTAGATTCGATAATAGGTGCGATACCTAAGATGCGAACTTTCATCGTAGAGGACTCTTCGTCGAAGAACCAAACCTCTTTCAGTCGGAATCGCTTGACATCCTCGGGGTTAATTTCATTGTTCACCACTTTGATGATTTCCTCGTAAGTATCCGGGTCAAATGTCGTGATCGTATCTGAAGAAGCTCCTTGAGAAGCGACTTCTTCCGGCGTCAGAGGTGCAGTAAATTTATCGTCTTCTGCACTGTAAACTGTGATGTCGCCATTGACTGCCGCCTCCATCAAAATAACGAAAAACGGACGCTCAGGATAAGCAAACGGCAAGTTCAATTTCTCCCGAATGTCAATCACTCGCCAAACACGTTTTTCCCACATGACATCTGCTTCGCGGATGTCTTCATAAGGCAATACTCTTTTTTCTACGGTCAGACGCTTTTCTACAATATCGTCGAGTGGACGATTGGCATCTGGATCGCTTGCTTCCGTCATGATGCCAGTTACGTTCTGCGCGAAGCTCGGTGTGAATAAGCAGCAGAGGAGGCAAAGACTTAGCCATTTCAAAGCTAATTTCATGTTACGCTTTATTTATTAGAAAGGATGAAAAGTTTTTTACTCGAATGTCCAAGCATAACGCCTATTCTGTGTAGGCTTAGTATATGCAAGGAACATTTAAACGCGCTTTTTCCATTCCTATTTCGTAAGAGAACGTTATCGCCTCTAATTTTTGTCATCGTGCTCTCTACCCGACAAAAAATAAAAGGGCAAGAAAAAAGGCTTAGATTAGAGTAAGAAAAGAAGTAAAAATCTAAGCCTTATGAAAAAAAACTGAGTACGAACATACAAGAGTTTTTTGATAAAATATACGACCGGATAGTAGATCAGACTGATACTAAAGTAAATTTAGCTAGGCGCAAATTTATTACGCTATATGTAAGCGGGATGATTCAAAGTCGCAGTGTTCACAGTAAGGACATAGCGAGTCAGATGGAT
>JBCDHX010000214.1:0-7609 GCA_038749535.1 Bacteroidota bacterium | reverse complement strand
TGCCCCAAAACGAATCAAAAGGTCTAGAAATGGCAAACTCCTCCGTCGAACCTGCCCTTTCGCCATCCGCCACCTAAGTAAAACGTGTTCCACACTTGCTCCATACGATAACTATTGATTATCATACTTTTGATGCGTTTGCCCTAATCAATACCTACCATCCAAAAAAATACCTTCCTTTTCCCTACATTTGTCAACAGCGAGCTGTAACAACTTACTTCACTGTTGCAGCTACGATTTTATTACTCAACTACTCAAACTATGCAAAAAAGCATCCTGCTCCTTTTGCTGTTTTTCACTGCCTGTTGGCAGCTAGCAGCACAAGACGAGCCAAAGCAAATCACCAACACTTTCTTACTGCAAAATGCGACCATCATTCCCTCACCGGGCAAAATGATCGAAAAAGGAAGCGTGTTGATCAAAGACGGCGTCATTCAAGCTGTCGGTCCGAATGTCACTGCGCCTTTCGATGCCAAAGTCATCAAAGCCGATTCAATGTACATCTATGCTGGCTTCATCAGTGGAGCATCTCATGTAGGAATCGAAAAGAAGAAAGAAGAAAACAGCGGACGACGCGAACGCGCCAAAAATCCCGGTAATCCGACTTACGAGAAAGCAGGTATTCAGCCCGATCGTATGGCGCGCGAAGTACTCAAGGCAGACGATGTCTCCATCAGTGCGATGCGAGGCGTCGGATTTACGGCTGCTCATGCGGTGCCAGAAGGTAAAATGCTACCAGGTAAAGGCGCCATCGTACTCCTTGCCGGAGACAATGCTAACCAAATGATTTTGATGGAAAATACGGCTTTATTTGCACAGCTAGTCGGTGCAAGTGGAGTCGCGCCTGCTACGATCATTGGTGTCATGTCCAAAATGCGTGATTTGTATCGACAAGCAGCGCAAAGCAAGAGTCATGGCGCGCAATTTGCTAGTAATCCGCAAGGACTCATGCGTCCGACAAGCGACCCGGTCTTGGAAGCATTCTATCCAGTCATCGAAGGCAAGCAGAAAGTCTTTATGAAAGCACAAAATGGTCGGGACATCTCGCGTGCGTTGCAATTGCAAGAAGATTTGGGCTATCAGTTGGCACTCGTTGATGTTGAAAAAGGCTGGAATTACTTAGATCAACTCAAAGCGCATACTATTTTCTTGTCCTTGGATTTGCCGAAGGCCAAAGAGGAAAAAAAGAAAGATGATGAAGAAGAGATGAGCGAAGGGAAAAAAGAGCTAGAAGCACGTCGTGCCGAAGAGCAAAAACGCTATGAAATGCAAGCCAAAACCTTTGCAGATGCAGGCGTCACGTATGGATTTTCCACTTTGGAAGTCAAGCCAAAGGAAGTGAAAGCTCACCTGAAACGCATGATGGAAAATGGACTCACCACAGATCAAGCATTGGCAGCCTTGACGACTCAAGCGGCTCAACTATTGGGTGTCAATAAGATCATGGGAAGCGTCGAAAAAGGGAAAATGGCAAACTTAGTCATCACAGATGCTCCTTACTTTGAAGACGATTCCGATATCAGATATGTGATCGTCGATGGAGAAGTATTCGAGTACGAAGCCAAAAAGAAAAAGAAGAAAAAAGCGAGTGGCGAAGCAGGCGAAGAAAAAGCCGACATTGCCGGAACTTGGAGCTATGAGATGAATGTACCAGGACAAGAGCTGGAAGGTAATTTCCGCTTTGAAGTGAGCGAAGATGAGGTGAAAGTGTTCATGAGTTCTCCGACAGGAGATGATGGTGAAGAAATGGAAATAGACGATGCGGAACTCAACGGAGATGTCTTGACTTTCAGTACTAGCGTCGATCAAGGCGGTACTACATTGAATCTAGACTTTGAGCTGAACTTCGACGGCGAAAGCTACGAAGGTAATATGAGCGTCGGGCAGTTTGGGACATTCGATGTGGAAGGCTCGCGTACTAAAAAACCGGAATAATTGACATTGAGAGATTGAACAATTCAGAGTATGAGATATGCCATGCTCTTTAAATCTCAATTCTCTCAAAATCTCAATCTCTCTAAAATAAAAACATGAAACAACTAACAATAGGGCTACTCCTGATCTGTGCCACTTGCTGGATCGCGACCGCCCAAAAAATAGAAACCGGCAGCGTCCTCATTAAAAATGGAACGCTGCTCACCATCACCGATGGGGTCAAAGAAAACACAGACATCCTCATCGAAAATGGAAAAATCAAACGCATCGCAGCCAATATCGGCGCGAAAGATGGCATGAAAGTCATCAATGCTGAAGGGCAGTTTGTCATGCCCGGCATTATTGATGCCCACTCACATATTGCGATAGATGCAGTCAATGAAGCGACCAGCCCAGTGACTTCGGAAGTCTTTGTAGGCGATGCGATCAATCCATTCGATATTGCGATCTATAGAGCCTTGGCAGGTGGTGTGACCATTTCGCACGCTATGCACGGCTCTGCCAATGTGATTGGTGGCGAGTGCGAAACCATCAAACACCGTTGGGGCAATCACAATCCTCAGGTCTTTAAAATGAAGAATGCGCCACGCACCATCAAGTTTGCCTTAGGGGAAAATCCAATGCGCGTCCACGGTGAAGGAAATAACATTCAGCCACGTACGCGTATGGGTGTCGAGCAAGTCTTTCGAGATGCTTTTGAACTAGCATTGGCGTATAAAAAAGACAAAGAACGCTACGCCAATCGCAGCAACGACAATACCATCATGCCACCCAAATACAGCCGTCGTTTAGAAACGCTGGTCGGTATTTTGGATGGAGATGTCATCATTCATTGTCACTCTTATCGTGCAGATGAAATCTATATGCTACTGAATGTACTAGGCGACTATGGCGTCAAAAAGATTTGTTTCCAACACGTCAACGAAGGCTATAAAGTTGCTCCCGAATTGGCAGAATATGGCGCGACAGCTTCCGTCTTTTCCGACTGGTGGGCATACAAATTTGAGGTTTATTACTCGACGGCTTACAATGCTGCTATTTTGACCGAAAATGGTGTCATCACCTCTATCAATTCTGACTCCGGCGAACTGATTCGTCACCTTTATCACGAGGCAGCGAAGACGCAACGCTATGGTAGTTTGGAAGATAATGAAGCTTTGAAACTCATCACATTGAATCCGGCAATTCAGCTAGGCATCGACGAACGCGTTGGGTCGCTAGAAGTCGGTAAAGATGGTGACATTGCCATTTTCAATGCGCATCCACTCTCTGTTTATGCGATCCCACAAATGACCATTGTCGACGGTATTGTTCGCTTTGACATCAAAGAAGACAATGACGATATGCGCATGGAAGTCGATCCTGAGAATGCAGAACCCACCTACACAGAATACCTGAAGCGCGATCAAGATCGCTGTATGCAGGATGTGTATGCGTTTTTTGGGATTAAATCTTCTTTGGAGCATAAGCACTAGATCATTATCAGTACGGGCGAATTGCAATTCGCCCCAACAACTATAAAAATGAAAAATACAATATATATCATCGGCTTGCTGCTGCTCAGTTGGGCAACGACTACGCAAGCACAAACGGCGAAAGCCACCAAAGGCACTTTTGCCTTGACCAATGCCACCATCGTCACCGTCACCAACGGAACAGTAGAAGGTACTTTACTCATACAAGACGGCAAGATCGCCGCTATCGGCAGCGATGTTGATGTGCCTTCGGATGCGATGGTCATCGACTGCGACGGAAAATCTATTTATCCCGGTTTTATCGACGGCGGGACTACGCTAGGTCTAGGTGAAATCAGTTCGGTTTCTCTGACGCAAGATGCGAATGAAATTGGAGAGTTTACGCCGCACATGCAAGCTTTGACTGCCATCAATCCAAATGCAGTCGCCATTCCGGTGACGCGTGTAGAAGGCGTAACGACGGTCATCGCTCAACCGACAGGTGGCAACTTTCCGGGTACAGCAGCCCTCATCAATTTAGTTGGTTATACGCCCGATCAAATGTATGCCGGATTCAAAGGCGTGGTCATGAACTATCCAAGTTCAGGACGTCGCAGTCGTTGGGATAGAAGAAGCGAAGAAGATTTGAAGAAAGCAGAGGAAAAGAAGCTGAAAAGCATCAATGAAGTCTGGGAGTCGCTCACTTTGTACAAGTCTATTAAAGAAAAAGCCGGAAAAAGCGACGAACTAGACTATAATCCAGAGATGGAAGCCCTGCTGCCAGTCATCAATGGGGAGGCTGCTTTGATGGTCGAAGTCAACGCTGAAAAAGACATCTTATCTGCCATCAAATGGGTGAAAGATAAAGAGATCAAGAAAGTCATTTTTACAGGTGTGGCAGAAGGTTGGCGCGTTGCCGATTCGCTGGTCAAAGCAGATATTCCGGTCATCACAGGTCCGGTCTTGAGTATTCCGCGTCGCGTCTATGATCGCTACGATGCAGCTTACACTAATCCCGGCAAAATGCTGGAAGCAGGCGTTAAAGTCGCTTTGCGTACTAATGAAACAGAGAATGTCCGCAATCTGGTGTTCAATGCTGGATTTGCAGCCGCTTACGGAATGGGCAAAGAAGAAGCCCTGAAAGCTGTGACAATCGTTCCGGCTGAAATATTTGGTGTAGCTGATCAGATGGGTTCGCTAGAAGTCGGAAAAGTGGCAACGCTTTTTGTAAGTACAGGCGATCCTTTTGAAACGAAAACGGATGTTACGCATTTATTTATCAATGGCTGGCAAGTGGCGATCGATAGTCGTCATATTCAGTTGTATGAGGAATTTTTGAATCGTACGCCGGGGCTGCGGAAATAAAACCTAGCCGCAAGTGAAAGCGTGTGCAAGTGATCGGATGACTCGAAGTTGTCCGATCACTTTTACAAATAACCCAAAACAAATGCAACGACAACGCAACATCACCATAGCGGCGATCATCCTAGCCATCGCTGCGCTTATTCTCCTTTTCACATTACTTTCCGATAAAGAAGTTGAAGCTGCCATTCCTGAATCGGCGATGGCAGTTTGGCAAGTTGATGAAACTGTGCCACCACTTGCTTTCGCACAGCGCGATCTGTCCATTTTAGCTTCCATAGACGCCCTTTTAGACCAGCCCATTACTGCTATTTTACAACCCAACACGCCAGATCAGTTCAGTATCCTTTTCCTCACCAAAATCAAAAAATCAACTTGGCAAAAACTTCAAAAAACCAGTCGAAAACTATCAATTTGGAAAGGTATACCTATCTATAAAAGTCAAGATCGACGCGCCATTTTAGCCTACCACAAAGGCATCCTTATGATCGCGCCCCACGCCATTCAAGTGGAGCAAGCCATCACACAGCTAAAAGAAAACAACAGTGATTTTTCGTCGCTTACTAAAGAACCTATTTTACGTGCAAAAACGCTTCTGAATGTACTGCGTACCCTCGTCAAAAGTGATGTAGCCGACATACCGATAATGAATATGAATTGGGGAGAAAACTGGGAAATGACGAAAGCGACAGATTCTTTGCTTCAGTTTTCGACAGCCGATGCACTTCCGTTTTTAGTAGAGAACAAACAGTCGCCCACTCCATTTTTCAACCTGTTGCCCGCCGAAACGGACGCTTTTCTATGGAGCAAAAAAGAAGCGAGTGCGACCTCTTTTCTGACGACTGCTATGGGCGATTTTATCAGTAAAAGAGATGTCGGTGTCGACTGGATATGGTCGATGTTCAAGTACAATAATGAGTGGCAGCCACTGGCTGTTTTTCCACTGAACCGAAGCGGAGTCGTACAACTAGAACAAGTACAAAATGCGGTCGATCAAGTTGTTATGTTTGAAATTTATAGAGGCAATAATGGTTTCTTTTTTAGTTTTGATAACGACTATTTATGGATAACAAAAGACCGCGAAACCTTAAATCACGTCCTCAATGCCTATATCGGTGGACAGACATTAGCGAAAGAACCTACTTTTTTAGCTGCCTACGCTAATACCTCAGAAGAGCAAAACGCGCTTATCTATACTCGTCACAATGCAGCACAAGAATTGATCGCGCAACGGCTAGACCTGAAAGATAAACTGACCCAAAAGCAACTGATTGACTACTTTGAGCAGCCACAACAGTTTTTCCTCCTGTTTCAATCTGGCACAGCAACGACCGCCACCCTCCAAATTTTGCCGAGCCAAGAACACATCATTTATCGTGCTCCTACTACTTTGGAAGCCTTACCACTAGAAGCCAATCTCAATGCTATACCTACCATCGTCGAATGGGAAGGAATACCATACATTTTAGCACAAGATGAAGCTTTTAGACTCTATGTATTTGATATAGATGGGACGCCACTTTGGATAAAAGAACTAGACGAAGCCCTGCAAGCTCCACCACAGTTGCTGCAAGACGGACGACTTTTCTTTCAGACACCTTATCGAGTTTATCTCTGTGATTTGGAAGGTGATTATTTGGCAGGCTATCCTTTTGACTTGCCTTTGCCTACGGTCACGCCTGTTTGTTTGGTAGATTTCACTGGACAGGGTGAGTATTACTATTTTATCACCAATGAAGTCGGGCAAGTTTATGGCTATGATCTGGCAAGAAACTTACTAAAAGGCTGGTCACCAAAAGATACCATTGGTACACAAATTCAAAATATTCAGCACGCACAACGGAATGGTGATTATATTATCATCCACGCAGACAGCAGCTTACAAGTCTTTGATCGTGGCGGACGAACGCGTTTTCGTATTGACGATCCGCTTTTTGCAAAGGCTACCATTGACCATCAAATGTCAACTGAATCTGCTCGCATCGTTGCTGCCACTCCCGAAGGCAAACTAAAGATCATCAACTTTGCTGGAGAATCTTTCAATTTACAATTCGCACCTCACCGACAGTTTTTATTTGAAGATGTTTGGGGCGATAGAAGAAAGGATTATATCGCTGTCCAAAGTCGAAAAATCATCGTTTATGCCTACGATGAAAACAACAAATACGACATTCGCTACACCATTCCATTGGAACAAAAAGTAGATGAAGTCTTCGTCGTCGATGGACAAATAGGAACGCTCAACAAAGCCGACCAAACGCTGATGTGGTATGATCGCAAAGGAGAAGTGCTAGATGGTTTTCCGCTGGCGGGCAATACGACTTTTATAGTAAAAAACGATGTCGTCTATGTAGGAAATGACGCAGAAGTCACTCGTTATCACTTATCTAAGTAAGTAGGTGGACAAAAATAAGTTGACTTTTTGACGCAGCTTATTTTCAGATCAATCAAGGCACGAAATTTGGATGATAGCCTAAGCTATCAAGCCGAATTTTGTAACGCAGAGTGAGTGGAAAAGAAGCCGTCACAGATGCTTAAGATATATTTGTCCACCTACTTAACGATCAAAGAATAACTTCACGATTTATGACGGTATCTTTTAAGCTAATACTGCGTTGAAAATGCTCGCTAGCCGATAGGATACTTGCGCTTTTCGCCTTGTCTTAGCCCAAAATCTACTTCGTCAAAATGCAGAACTTATTTTTTGTTCGTTACTAATACCAATTTCAAAAACCAATTACGTATAAAAACTTATTCTTTTGCGCCTACTTTTCGTTGAAAAGCCTCGCTGACGCTAAGGCGTCGTCTACGTTTTTCGCCTCAATTAGACCCAAAATAATTTAGTTTTTATATACGTA
>JBCDHX010000213.1:0-7652 GCA_038749535.1 Bacteroidota bacterium | reverse complement strand
GTCTGTATAAAAATTTAAAAAATTAAATTTCCCAACATGCTCTTAAGCTTTACTTCAAATTCAAATCTAGCGCGGTAGAAAGCAACATCAAACGCTGTGAAGAAATTGGTTTGTCCTAGTATTAATGGGACGTCGTCATGCCTGACCCATGCAAAAGCCAATCGAACTTCTGGATACTCGCCTATTTTAGCATTCAGTAATAAAGGCTGAGCTAGAGATTATCGCAGATTACCTGCCGACGGAATAATAGCTTTTTGCTCCTCCCAAACCGCGCCTAAAGAAACTTCAATATCGAAGGGTAAAACATTGATAGTAGCACCACTATCTACCAACCCTATGGCTTCGATTGTGTTAGTCTGAGATGAAAGCTGCAAACGGAGTCTTGGAAGGCTGTCTAATTGGCTCTGTTTTGGGTGTAAAGTAGAATACTTGAATTTCATGCTAATTAAGATGCAGGATGACTATCCTCTAGTGTCTTCATTAATATTTCTGCTGCTCCAAATGTATTGTAGGGTGTATGTAATAAACCTGATTGGGTTGAAAATAAGTAGAAATGTCTTTTTCTTGAAAAGGCTGTTGTACTTCTTCAGCCAGTATACCAATTAGGCGTAGCTTATCTACGAAAGAAAGTTGCTGAATATCAGGTAGAAGATTAGATAAAACCATAAGTAAGTACTTGATTTCATTTTACACAAATATACAAATGATTGGATTGGTTCGCAACTAAGTTTTATCTATTTCCGGCTTACCCGATAAACCCCAATCACCCGCCCATTCCACGACTTGATACTCAAAAATTCATTTTCACTCACTAGCGGTGATAGATTATTCATATAACGATGCAATTCAGTCGGACTTCTGTAATTGGTAAGGTAATAGTCCGCAGCGCGAATGTCCCACACCAGTTCTATTCGGTCACGAATGTCTTTGGGGAGCATTCGGGCATTGGCGTCATTGGGATAGTTGGCAGAGCGGACTCGGATTTTGTCCCGATCATCTTTTTCAATCAATTCGCGTAAAGCTGTCTGATAGGCTACGCCCCAATAATCAATGTCAAATCGGGTTTCGATATGATCGCTGGGCAGTGTGATATAGGTGTGCTGATACGGATGATGCGTGAGCATATAAACAAAAGTCACCAACATGGAAAAACTCAAAAAAGAAGCAGGAAGTGCTTGAATCAAGGGCTTCGTATTGCGATTTTTGAGCCAATCATTGAGATGTACAAAAGCACAAATTGCTATGGCGATTATCGCCGGATAAATGAAAAACAAATGCCTCCAGCTATCATACAAAACCGACTCCCGAACCATCACGATCAACAGCGGTCCTAGTGCCAAAGCCAGAAAAACCAAGTCATACAACTGTGACTTATTCTTATAAAACCCTTTCAAAATTTGCTGAAAAAAATCGCGTAAAATCTGAAACGTCCCCATCCAAAATAGTAGTAAATAAACCAAAGGCGTCGAAATATGAATCCAGCCCAACGCGTAATGCCACGGCAGATCTTGCGCATTGATCCAAGAGTTGAAATAGCGCATCTCACCTCCCCAGTTGTATTTGGAAAGTAGCGCAAAAGCGTCGATAAAATTTTGGAAAGGACGCTCCCATAGGTAAGGCCAAAGTAGAATAGTGATACTAATTGTACTGACGACGAACAATCCGAAATAAAGCAGTTTTTTGCCAATGAGTGCTCGATCATGACGAAGCAAATCAAACAAGTAAAAGCCCAGCGTAATACAAGGTATCCAAACGCCCATCAGTCGCGCATTGATGACCAACGCACAAGCTAGTCCATGCCACAGTGCCCACTGCCAACTCTTATTTGCTAAAAAACGAAGCAAGGTATAGCTCGCTATGATGTAGTAAGGCAGGATGATAAGGTCTTTGATATTGAAAAAGGCATTGGCGAAGATGCGTGGACTCAAGATCAGCATTGCTGTTCCTAATAATGCAATCTGCCATCGCCTAAATCGAAATTTTAAAGTCCAATAAAAAAAGATAGACCCAACAAAAAAGAGTAGAAAAACACCGTAATGCCTCACCAAAGTAATGTCCCGATAATCTGTCAACCCCAACTGCCGCTGCACCCAAAGACAACTCAACTGAAATAGCGTTCCATGAAAGCGATACTCGTAGTCTCGAAAGGTAATATCTGGTTCTAGCCGCTCATGCTCGATATCCAGTTGCGCATGAACATAGTCCCAAACCACGCGCCCATGCTTACGTTGGATGTCTTCGTCCCAAGAGTATCCGTAATCAGGGGCAATCCAAAGTCCTACCATGAGGAAGACGAAGAAGAAAAGAAATGGAATATACTTTGTAGACAATGGACGGCTGATTTTTAGTTGAAATGGAACTCAAAATTAGAAAACTTAGGAACGAAGAAAAACCATCATCTCCAATTTCACAGAAACTGTCGAGTTCATTGCATCGAACTCAGTAGCTTGTACTTCACTTCTATAGGCAGCGTGTCCGAAGAGGCTGATAGTCTTCCTATCGTCTCTTTAGAAACCATTTCATTCACCAAAACTTTATTAACTATGTCATTAGAAAGTATTTTGATCTGGATTTTGCTAGGTGCGATTGCCGGTTGGTTAGCCGGATTGGTTGTTCGTGGTGGCGGCTTGGGATTATTTGGCAACATCGCCATCGGTATACTCGGAAGTTTTGTAGGTGGCTGGCTAGGTGCACAATTGGGCGTTTCAGGAACAGCAGTCGGTGGACTGAGTTTAGCAAGTATACTGACTGCATTTGCAGGAGCGGCAGTATTGTTATTCATTATTTCCCTCTTCAGGAGAGCTAGGTACTGATGGTATCACACAAAATGAGTCAAAAAAACTAATTTCAGAGAGTTTGTTCAATTTCGCTTGAGTAAACTCTTTTTTGTTTACATTTGAAGGCAAACGAACAACTTATGTCTTCCAATACAGATCATCACTTTGAAGCCATCGTCATCGGTGCCGGCATGACAGGTGCTTATGCTGCCAAAGAACTTTGCGACCGAGGTATCAAAACACTTCTGCTAGAACGCGGACGCAACGTAGAACACGTCAAAGACTATCCGACGACCAATATGCTACCCTGGCAGTTTCCACTTCGTGGTCGTATCCCGCAGGAAGTCGCCGCAGCCAATCCGGTCATCAGTCGCTGTTATGCATTCAAAGAAGATGCTATGCACTTTTTTGTCAAAGATACCGATCATCCGTACGAACAAACGAAGCCTTTCGACTGGATTAGAGGCTACCAAGTGGGCGGCAAATCTATTATGTGGGCGCGACAAGTACAGCGGTGGAGCGATTATGACTTCGAAGGTCCGGCGCGAGATGGTTTTGCGGTGGACTGGCCCATTCGGTACAAAGATCTAGCCCCTTGGTACACCAAAGTAGAGCAATTTGTCGGTGTTTCCGGCAATAAAGATGGCTTAGATAGTTTGCCAGATGGCGACTTTTTAAAAGCTTTTCCGCTCAACTGTGTAGAAGAATATTTCCAGCAATCGGTCAAAGATAACTATGATGATCGGCACGTCATTTATGGACGCTGTGCCCACCTCACAGAGACGCGAGAAATTCATCAGAAACAAGGTCGAGTCCTTTGCCAAGCTCGCAATATTTGTCAGCGTGGCTGCCCTTTTGGTGGCTATTTCAGTGCCAATTCTACGCTGATCCCCTGGGCGATGAAGACCGGAAACTTGACCTTGCGACCACATAGTGTTGTTCACTCTATTGTATTTGATGAAGAGGCGAATCGCGCGAGCGGCGTTCAAGTCATAGATGCCAATACAAAAGAAACAACGACCTATCATGCGCCTATCATCTTCGTCAATGCCGCCACTTTCAACACCAACGCCATCCTCCTCAACTCTACCTCTAATCGTTTCCCGAATGGACTAGGCAATGACAATGGCTTGCTCGGTCGATATGTCGCTTTCCACAACTATAGAGGAAAAATCTCCGCTGAATACGATGGTTTTGCCGATTCTAAAACAAAAGGTGGACGACCTACCAGTGCCTACTTACCGCGCTTCCGCAATGTCAGAAAACAAGAAACGGACTTTTTGCGTGGCTATGCTGCCGGATTCGGTGCCAATCGCTATCGAGATATTGATAGCTCCGGTGTCGGACAAACTTTACATGAACAGCTGTTACAAACTGAGACCTATTCGCCTTGGCGCGTCGGCTCACATATGATGGGCGAAACCATCCCGAAGGAAAGCAATTTCGTTTCTCTAAGTCCTACACAAACCGACAATTGGGGCATTCCATTGATACAAACCAATATCGACTACGACGACAATGACGAGAAAATGCTACAAGACTTTTTCGAGCAAATGACAGATATGTACGAAAAAGCAGGCTTCACCAATATCAAGACACGAGACACCAAACAAGCACCGGGGCTAGACATCCACGAGATGGGGGGAGTCCGCATGGGACGCGATCCCAAAACGTCCCTGCTCAATGAGTGGAATCAACTACACGAATGCCCGAATGTCTTCGTCACAGATGGCGCGTGCATGACTTCCGTCTCTACTCAAAATCCATCTTTGACGTTCTGCGCTTTGACCGCTCGCGCCGCGAACTATGCTGTAGATCAAATGGAGCGAGGTGAACTAGGATAACTCACCTTCTATCACCCGTTGAATGGTCAAGTAGAAAGTAGCGAATCAACGTAACTGAGATAGTCAGGTAAGCGTTTAGCGGGTGACTTTATGAGGAGTCAAGCTTCAAATCTCTTGATTCTAAGGGAATAATTATCTTTAGCGTTTCCAAAGAACGACCTGAACTGAGCAGCAGATGAAACAATGCCCATATTGCGCAACGGAACTCCCAGACGAAGCCAAGTTCTGCTTCAACTGCGGCAAAGAGCAACCTGCTCCAGATACGCTGCCGATGAAGTATGAACTGGAGTTGACCAAAAATATCCGCCCGCAGATCGTACAACTTTTTTTTGAAGCTTTTCGTCGACGTATCCAAGAAGAACATAATGAAAAACAACATCAGCGGTACGTCGAGCTGCTTTATGAGGTCGGTTTTAGAGAAAGTGTACAACTCCGCGCCGACCAAATGGCAACTGCCATAGAAGAGCAAGAACTCAATGACTTTGAGATAGAACATCTATTGGAAGAAAGTTTTGAGGGCATGATGGACTACTTCATCATCCACTATGCACACGAGCTCAACGATATCGCTCTACCGGAAAGTATTCTCAAATATGAAGCTCTCCCACTAGCACAAATTGATCTGTACAAAATGGCGATGGATTACCTCAACTTTGAAGAAGAGGAGGAGACCATTTATCTAGATTTCCTAAAAATGCCGCCTCGCAAAGTTCGCAATGCCAGCCAATCTTTTCTTTTTGCTGAGCCCGATGAGCGCATCTTTTTCATCTGTGACCAATCCATTTTAGGCTCTTGTAAAGAAGGATTTGCGATGACCGATCAAGCACTTTATTGGCGAATGCCACTCCAAAAAGCAGAGCGCGTTTACTACGAAAAGATAGAAAATGTAGCTCGCGAAAAGCGATGGATCACCGTCAACGATATGTTTTTTAATGTCAATCCGACCTTAAATCTGAAGATGCTGAAGTTGTTGAAAAAATTGAAGCGGTTGTTTCGGATGGCATAAATCTTCCCGAATTTGACAAATCTCGCCACTTTCAACAATTGCCGCTAAATCGTCGTACAAGAGGAGATAAAAGCAAATATCGGATTTGTCAAATTTTGAGACAGACAACAGCTTTCATGCATACAGAAAACAACGTATTCATCTCACCACTAGAATTACAGGAAATAGAATATAAGCCCAATTCAATCCTCTATTTCAAAGGCAGTATTGAGAACAACAATGCTATTTTAGTAGGCACTTATCTGCTTTTTGGATTGATAGCTGGGATCATTAGCTTTCTGCTATATGCAAAGAAGCCACTTGATGGATCTTCCAGATAACACACATTAACATTTATAATCATACATCACGAACTACAAACTGTTAAAATCGCGTTTCACAGAAGAGTCATTCAACAAGCGAGAGGAAACACACAGATTCACTGGTTTATGAGAAGTATCGCGATCACTACACTTTTATGCTGTCTGATCATCAAGAGTAACCTAAAAGCTCAGTCGCTTTTGAGTGATGCACCGTTGGATGACATTACCGAAAAGCACTTACTGAAAGAGCGACGTGTCTTGTCTTACGCTCCTGTACGTGAGGCAGACATCCTTTGGGAGAAGAAGATTTGGCGCATCATCGACACCCGCGAAAAGATCAATTCGCCGTTTCGTTATCCCGACAGAACGTTTTTTGATATTCTGCTGAACGCCATTTTTGAGCAAAAAATAAAAGCGTATAGCACAGAAGATGATCGCTTTTCTAGAGAGCTATCTCGTCCAGAGATAGAAGAACAACTCTTCCGTAAAGACACATTTGAGATAGTCGATCCCGAAACCTACGAAGTGACTTACCAAATCGTCCGCCACGACATCAATCCAGAAGAAATCGTCCGCTATCGACTCAAAGAAGTCGCTTTCTTTGATAGTCGCACCTCTAGGATGCAAACGCGCCTATTGGGCATCGCGCCTATCCGTTCTGCCCATACCGAAAACGGTGTCGTCAAATACGAAACGCCGTTATTCTGGATTTACTATCCACACTGTAGAGAAGTATTGGCACATGAGCCAGTCATTACCGGATTCAATGATCTGGAGACTGTGAGTTGGGAAGATATATTCGAGATGCGCTACTTTTCCAGCTATATCTATAAGCAATCCAACATCAAAGACGAGCGCATCCAAGACTATCTAAGTGGCAGAGATATTTTGGTCGAGTCCGAGAAAATCAAAAATGAACTCTTCAATCTAGAACAAGATTTGTGGTCTTATTGATCTGAGTATTACTGACCAAACCCAATCGACGACTTCAACTGCACACTGCCTTTTTTCAAAGCAGCCATTCGGATAGCGGTCACGGCTGCTTCTATACCTTTGTTGCCGTATTTGCCGCCCGCTCGATCTTGTGCTTGCTCCATCGTATTGGGTGTAAGGACGCCATAGATACAAGGAACATTGGTCGCCATACCGAGTTGAGTGAGACCAGTGGCTACCGCATTGTTGATGTAATCGTTGTGCTTGGTTTCGCCCTGAATGACACACCCAATGCAGATAATCGCATCTACTTTGTGCTTGGATAGACAGAGTTTCGCGCCCACCGTCAGTTCAAAAGCACCCGGCACTTGCAGCGTATGCACATTGTCAGCAACCGCACCATGTTTTTCTAAAGTAGACACACAGCCTTCATAGAGCGCGTGCGTGATGTCTTGATTCCATTCAGAAAGCACAATTCCAAATCGCAATTCTTTAGCCGATGGTATCGTTTCTTCGTTATAGTCCGATAAGTTTTTTAAGCTGCTTGCCATTGTAGTTAAAAAGATGTTAGACAATAGATGCTAGATGCTAGACGGTAGACTTATTTTACGAAGAATTGTAGGTTAAACTAATAGACTTGTTACATCGCATCTCGATTGACTACAACGGGCAAATTTCATTCTGTTCTGTGTTAAAATTTTTAGCCGTAGCTAGGCTATGCCGAAAAATTTTGCCTTATCCAAAATAAAATTTGCTCCGCTTCGCCATAATCAGCTACGACGCAACAAGT
>JBCDHX010000212.1:0-7757 GCA_038749535.1 Bacteroidota bacterium | reverse complement strand
TGGCAAAAATGGTTTTGCTTACCATAGTGAGTACTACCATTTTTCTTCGTCTTATTACTCTTACAGTGTGGACATTCTTCTCGCATTTCATATTATAAGCATTTTTCCTCACTTTAGCATTACATCTGATGCACTACCGAAAAAAGATGACTCAAGCTCTAGGTTTACGCGCATCGAATTTTTCGCAACTTTTGTTACCTGATGCTCTTGTCCTGCGGGATAATAGACAACGCTTCCTGGATGTATCTCGTAGTCTGATTTTTTTCTCTCAACACATCCACCATTTACCATGAAGCTGAAATGTACATTTTCATGTTCGTGAGGCAATGAATTGTGCTCGTTTTGATCGTAATAGGTCAAAGTAGCGCAATGACTTTCAGTGGAAAATGAGCGAAGAACTTTACCTGAATATGAACCCTTAAACATTGTTTTGTACGACATGATTTCTCCTCTATTTTCATTGAGTATATCTCACGCTAAATTTATGACTGAAATGAAATATCTATTTTTGTACTTAATGACAAACAGATAGCAATGGAAAAATCAACAAGCAGTAATATTTACTAGACAACCGAAGTCACCTCCTCGATCCACACCAACTCCTCCTCCCCAAAACCAGGCGCAGGCGCCACTTCATCATAATTCAAAGAAAGATGATACAAACCTCTCTCAAAACAAAGCGACAACGCAGCGCCCAAATCTAGTAGAACATCTTCCTCCGCCGCTTGAAGTGGAACAGGAACAACAGGCAGCGAATCTTGAATATCGATCGCCCAAATATCCGTCTTTTCTGAACCTGCTCTCACCAGCGTAATCAAATAATGAGATTTCGGTACAAGTGGATGTGCAACAGGACGTTGTCCTCTACGAAGCAGGTCTATCTCTAAAAAATTTACTTCTGATTGAATCAACTCAGCTCTTTTGGCTCGGTATTGTTTCAGCCCTATTCCTCTTTTATTGACTGGTGAAAGTATCTCTATAGCAGTAATCAATTGCAGATTCGACCGATCTCTTATCTCTATTACGGGGACTTGAACTTCGATGAAAGATTGAGTAGTTCGGATACTGGTGGTAGGAGCAGTGGCGGTCAGTATTTCTGTGGAAGCAGTGTTTTGAGTAGGCGTTTTGTTTTGCAATAGCAAAGCCACATCAGGATATAAAATACCGATTTCTTCCTCGGCTGCATTGTCTTTTACCGTATAAGTTTCTATGCGTGTGATATATTTTGGAGAGACTTTGGGAGCAATCAATTGACGAATTGCAGATGCCATTTCGTGATGTACATCTGACCACAACGCACCTTCAAGATAAGGATTCATGCCTGGAAAAGGATTGTGCATGTCGGCTGTCTTTGTTCTTCAGGAGTAACAAGTTTTCAAAATGTAAAGTTGTTTACAGATCAAGATACGCATTGAGTTCAAGAACCCAGACAAGCAGCCCCACCAACCACTTGCCCAGACCTTTCTTCATCACCCACACCCCACCGCGCGATGCTGAGGCGAAAACACCGTTCCCCAAATCTTATAACACTTCTTACTTTCTAGCTTGTCAAAATTCTTAGAAAACAACGGCTGCCAACTAAAGCCAGACAGATGCTCCACTTTCAAACTGATACCGACTGCTCCAGCAGGAATGCTCAATTCCCAAGTGCTGAACTGTCCTTTGTTGCCACTTGATTTGGTGGTTTTTTTGCCATCCAAAGTGTACTTTACCGTATAGCGACCATCATAGAAAGCCTCATGTCGAATACGGATTGCACCCGGCTTTTGTAAGCTACATTTTTCGGTGGTGTAATCAGTCGTAAAGCCCATTTTGACCAAACTATTATCGCCTAATGACTTGACTGTGTAAGCAATAGGGACACCTGGATTTTCTCTGCTGTAGAGTGCATTCTTACCTTTGATGATTTCTTCCAAATCGCCGAAATCGCGTGCGCTTACGCCTTCTGCTGCTGCTTCTGCATTGCCGCCTATGGTGACCAAAGTGATGGAGGAAGACTGGAGGATGTTTTGGTATTTGGTCGCCACGCTGCCCGAAGCATTCAGTTTCCCTGAACCGTATTTGAGTGCCGCTTCTACATCCGTTGCAGAGTATTGAGCGCTAGCTTCCATTCGGAACATAATCAAACGACCATAAGTCACTGACTGAACATAGCCCGGCGAAACACCATTACCTGCTTGTGCCTGCACATCTGCTAAAGTCACTCCTTTCCCAAATACATCAGCTGGATTGCTCGGCGTTTCCATATTTACAGTATAAAAAGCCTGTTTGAAAACCGCCATCGCCACCGATTTTTCACTACTCGTTTGTTCAGAAAATTGTCCACTCAAACTACCACTTGCCCAGCTCGCACTCATCCCCAAATTCAAAGCCGACTGCTCAGAGGAGTAAGAAGTTGTGGCTTCATAAGAGCTATTCGCCGCATTGACGTAGCCTTCTTCATAGCGGTTGTTGTTCCACCAATCCAGGGCTTCATCTATCTTGGTTTGGGTGTTACCATTGGTGGGCGACTCGACTATAATATTACCTTGCTCGCCTATGCCTGGTAAATCTAGACGTAAGTCGCTCGGCGCACGATTCAAAGTAATCGGCTCTGGCACACCTTTGAGCAGGGCTTCATTGATTTTGACCAATGCGCCGGGATAGACGATGCCATTGGTAGGGCGAAGGATAGCAACTTCGTCAAAGTTGCGGGTCAGGTTGCTGCTGACCTCCGTACAGCGATAGCGATTGTTACCGCTTGGTCGATTGTAAGTTCTGCTACCCGTTCGTGTTTCTTGAGGCACGAGCGAGCCGTCGCCTTGCACATTCAGTAGCGTTGACCAATCGGTAGATAAGCCGCGTAGATAGTCATTGACTGCCATCGCGATAGCAGGGTCAATGGGTTCTTTTTCTGGCAACTCGCCCTCTTTGCTGCAACTCATACAGCCTAGAGTCAGCGTCAGAAAGGATACCGCTAAAAGCGATAAAAATCGTGGATGAACCAATACATTTTTCATAGTCATGGATGTTGAAATTTGAATTTCCAAATTGTTTACATCTGACTACGCACGGAAAATGTAGGAAAGTGATAATAGAAAGGAGATTATTTTTCGACTTTTCTTTCGTTTCTGTTCTTTGTGTGTTGAATAGCAGAAAAACTGATGCCTAAAATTAATTTGAATCTGATTCAATCAATTGATTATTAAGGAGTTAAATTGATTTTATGTATGTCGGTGAAGTGAATGCAACAATTGAGATTGATAGTCAGCTTTTGAACTGCGATAAGAGGTGAACATCGATTAACTCGCTTTGAGCAAACAACTACATTCCGAGATTTTGTTTTTTTGCAATAGCAAAACAGACAAAATCATGCCGAATATCAGTGCTTTAGACTTTACTGTACACACCAAAAATCTCCTGCATACGAAATGGGTAGAAAAAAGCTATCCTGATAAACTACTACCTAATCAAATACTACTCAAAATTGAGCAGTTTGCATTTACAGCTAACAATATCACTTACGGTGTTGTGGGCGAACAGATGGACTACTGGAAGTTTTTCCCGACGATAACAGATTATGGAATCTTACCTACATGGGGCATAGCGGAGGTGATCGTCTCTCATCATTCAGACATACAAGTCGGACAGCGGTTTTATGGCTATTGTCCGACCAGTTCTCACCTGCTCATGGCTGCCGATAAGGTGAGTGACAAAGGGTTCTTTGATGCGACGGAACATCGTCGGGCTTTGCCATCGACTTACAATTACTACATAGATGTAGAACGTGATGTCGCGTTCACACCAGAAGTGGAACAGTTGATTCCACTCTTTCGTCCTTTATTCGTCACCTCCTTTTTGATCGACGACCATCTAGCAAAAGAGCAGTTCTATGGGGCCACTCAATTGCTCATCACCAGTGCGTCCAGCAAAACAGCTCAGGTGTTGGCGTTCTTACTAGCGCATCGGAAGCAACAAGGAATGTCAGACTTGAAACTGATTGGTCTGACCTCTGAAAGGAACGTTCATTTTGTCCGGCAGCTGGGGAGCTACGATCAGGTATTGAGCTATCAGGATGTCGCTCAGATAGATGCAGATACTACTTCCATTATTGTCGATTTTTCAGGCAATCACCATACGCAATTTCAGCTACAACATTTGCTCAAAGAGCATCTGGCGTACAACTGTCTAGTAGGACTGGTCGATTGGCAGCATCTGTCAGGCGAGCAGCCATTGCCGCAAGAAGGCGTATTTTTCTTCGCGCCTTTGTATGCCAAAAAACGACAACAAGAATGGGGCTTGACGAGCTTTCAACAGCGGATAAGCGAATCTTTTCAAAACTTTATAACTGCTATTTTACCCCATATTATGATTGAGGAACATATTGGAAAAGATCAATTTGAAAAACTATACCTGGATGTGTTAAATGGCAAAGTTGATCCGAAATGTGGGTACATCGTACGCTTGGATGGGGCAAACAGAAGGGTAAGAAAAAGCTAAGTTTCTCTCACCCTCCGCGAAGCTACTTAAAAGTCAAAAAAATGACCTCTTCATATTACACGAGTGTTCATTCTTTATTGTACTACCACTGGGTGAGAAGTACCATTTTCATCTACTAGCAGTACATTCTCAATAGTGTACAAATCGTCGACGATACGAAAACCGTCTATGTCTTCTATGACCACTGTGACACGCCCAATAAGCCCATGACCGGAGATCGACTGCTGATCGATACGAGTGATCGAAATCGTGAATCGACCCGGATCATTAGGATCTATTATACTGATATGCCTTTTATCGCTAGGAGTAGGTGCGTACCACATGAAAGACGGGAGGAAGAAATCTGGTAATTCATCCCAGTCTATCAACGTAGCATCAAAGACAACATCGAAGGTCAGTCCATAAAAGTCACTGACTGGAAGGGCAATATCCCCCAATGTAATCTCAACATTGACTTGTTGTCCACTACTAATCGAATCGGTGTCAGGAAGAAACGCAAGCGCAACTGCTTGCGCAGATTTTTGGATCGATTGGCGGTTACCAGGATGCCGTTTACCGTGTCGCTTTCCAAAGTTACCAAGGATGGCGCTTTTTATGTCCTTATAGTTGATATAGCCATCTCCATTGCAGTCTGCATAGTAACTATTCAGGCCATTTGAAAAATCAGTAGCCCATCTTCTATTTGGTGCTGCTTGAGGAGAGAAATCTGTGGTGATTTGCTCTCGTGGTGTTCCCATAGCGCGATAGACCTGCCCCAAGCGTAAAAAATCGACTCCATCGACGATGCCATCATCATTGATGTCACCTGGATAAATGTACTGGGCTTCAAGGCTATGGGAAAATAGACTCAATAGGATGGCGAGAATCATTCCTGTCCATGCAGTAGGCTTCATTTTTCTTTTTTAAGTAGCTTAGATATTCACATTCTAAATGAATGGTAAAGCAAAATTAGTCATGATCTTGTAGTATTACGAATACATTATTTTGAATTTATCAAACAATATCTAAGGTAAATTTTGCTTAATTAATTAACAATGAGTGAGTTGTGAAAATAAAAGTCAAAATAAATTTATAAATTTGATGCTTGATAGACACAGCGTCACTCACTTTTATGCCTCCTTTTTTATAGTATGAAAAGCAACAAACTCATCTCTTTACTTTCCAAATTTTCTGCTGAACAACATCGAGCATTTGTAGATTTTGTACGGTCGCCTTATTTCAATAAAAGGCAAGATGTCGTTTTGCTGTACAATCACTTGAGGGGATTAGCACCAACATTTAAAGCGGCAGCTATTGAACATGAAAAATTGTACAAGGTCGTTTATGGCGAGGCGCCCTATAATGATAAGCAACTGAAGTATGTGATGAACTTTTTGCTCAAAATCGCAGAACATTTTTTGGCAATACAAGCCTTCGAACAGGATACGCTTCCGCGCTATGAAAAACAAATGGAGGTCTTTATTCAAAACGATTTGGACAAACATTATGCACACAGCAAACGAAAAGTAACCCAATTTGTAGAGAACAACCCGATAGAAGATTCCAATACCTATTATTGGCAGTACCGAATCGCTATCCTTCATGATGACTATACGATGAAAGTAGATAGTAGAAAGTATAGTGTTTACTTACAGGAAGCTGCTGATGCGCTCGACCAATTTTACTTCAGTCAGAAATTGCAACTCATCGCGGAGATGAAAAACAGAGCAAGAGTAATGATGCAAACTTACGATATCCGATTTGAAGAACCACTGATGCAGCTCGTAGCAGAACATCACGAAACATTATCTCCTTTGGTCGGCATCTACTATCGGATCATCCAGTTGATCGAGGAGAATGATATACAAGTACAGCTAGATGCACTAATCAGCCTCTTGAATGAGCATTTTGATCGACTTTCTCCTCAAGAACAAGAGCAAGTCATCGGTTATAGTATCAATCATTGTTCGCGAAAAATCAGGCAAGGCGATCGCCCTAAATATCATGGTAGTCAAGCATTGTGGCTATATCGAATCGCTTTATCACAGCGTATTTTTTACAAAGGAGACTATCTACCTGCTGTTCATTTTAGAAATATCATCAAGCTAGCTCTGAACTTAAAGCAGTACAAATGGGCAGAGAGTTTCATTCAGGATTATAACGATCAGTTACGAGAAGAAGAGCGGGCAGATGCGATGAACTATAACTTAGCTGAATTTTACTATCATCAGCAGCAGTATGCGAAAGCGATGATTCACCTACAACAAGCGCTGAATGCGAAAGAATTTGTCTATAAAGTCAATGCGAGAATCTTATTACTCAAAGTCTATTTTGAGTTAGCAGAAGAAGAACCACTGCTGTCACTATTAGCTTCTTTCAAGCTCCTATTGCGCCGCAACAACAACGCCTCGAAGACCATTATTGACACTCGCCTCAATTTTTGTCGGCTACTCACTCGCATCATGCGTCGTCCGGCAGATGAAGATCAACGACTCAAGGTAGCGATTGAAACCACCAAGCCACTGACAGATCGAAAATGGTTGTTGCAAGCCTACAAAAAAATGGTGACGGGCTAAAAATCTCAATAATTGTTGTGTAGAAATACGGTCGTGCCTACCTTTCTGTTTTAAACAAAACGAAAAACAATGCGATTACTTTACCTTTTTCCGATGATTGGGCTTCTTGTAATGTCTTGTATGCAACAGCGAAAAGCCGCCTCTACAGCCATTCCTGACTATCAAGTCATAGATGCCGACTTACAACAAACGATAGAAGCATTGGACAAGCAATATTTCGATGCCTATAACAATTGTGATCTAGAAACACAAGCCAATTTGATGGCAGACGACATCGAATTTTTTCACGATCAAGGTGGACTAGCCACTTCCAAGTCAGACATTATCGCCTCCATAGAACGCAATATCTGCGGCAAAGTGACGCGCACTTTAATCGCAGGCAGCCTAGAAGTTTATCCCATCAACAATTACGGAGCAGTCTCCATCGGCTACCACAAATTTTTTAACAATCAAGAACCGGACGCGCCTTCCATCCCCAGCAAATTCATCACGATATGGCGACAAGATGGAGAAGTGTGGCAGATGGCGAAAGTGGTGAGTCTGCATTGAGATGTTGGACACAATCAAATTTTAATTAATTCTGATCACTCTAGGTGACAAAACTTTCCTGCAAGCGAAAAGCATGATCGACCTTGTCGAGTAAGGCTTGAATTGGTCTGAAAAGCTGCCTCAAGTAGTTTTCATCTTGATGAAATCGTCGAATCGCTTTTTCCAAACAATCTC
>JBCDHX010000211.1:0-7825 GCA_038749535.1 Bacteroidota bacterium | reverse complement strand
ATGCTCGCCTTAGCTACGGCTAGGACTGTGCTTTTCGCCTCAATTAGCCTCAAAATGATCTAGTTTCTATTTACGTACTTCATTATTGAATTTGGTATTACTATTAATTCGGTCTGTATAAAAATTTAAAAAATTAAATTTCCCAACATGCTCTTAGTTTTTCTAAACTACAAGGCTTCCCCAAAAATGCCAAACCCATCAGCACTTGGGCAGATGAAGATGAAGCCTTTTTGGATGTGGTGCATGGCGTGAAAAAGATATTGAAAGCGCGATTGTGAGGATCGCGCATCTATTTAAGAAGTCATCCTGAAGTATTCCTCAAACTAATTTGTCACACTGACCATAGACTGATTTTTATCACTTAGCACCGCCCGAATGTCGGCGATGATTCGTCTAGTCGGCGTATCCCAACGTTGACCCAAGCGCACGAAAATCAAATTGTCTTCGGGGAATACCTGTATCTCTTGTCCGAATATACCGAGCGCATAGAACGCCGAACCACAGTTTCGGATATACCATTTGCCTGGCTGCTTGACAGAAGGAAGTACGGCTTGATAGTTGGGATCGTCAATGGCTTGAACTGCCGTCAGAGAATCGGGATACATTTTGGTTTGCCATTTGCCATTGGCGTCTTTTTCTCTATCGACACCTCTATCTTGACTGTACCATTGATATTGATAACATCCATTTTCGATATCAGGCTGCACAGATCGATTCACCCATTGCGCAGGGACAATTTGCTGCCCTTCCCAACTGCCACCTTTCAGGTACAACCGCCCAAATTTGGCATAATCACGAGCAATCGGATGCAGACAACAAAACGCTTTGGTGACGCCGGATTTATCATCATCGACAAACCATCTAGCATCACTTTCCATCCCAATGCGTGTCCATACTTTCTCCTCCATATAAGCCGCCAAAGTCTGCCCCGTCGCTCGCTGCACGATCAATCCTAGAAGCTGCGTATCCAAGCTGCTGTAATACATCCTTTCGCCCGGTTGATGCTTGAATGTCACTTTTCGGATGACTTTAAACACATCTTTTTTCAGATATAAATCAGCGATGGTAGAGAATGGATTGGTGTAGGAATTTTCATTGAAGTCGATACCCGATTGCATATTGAGCAAGTGCGCCACGGTTAGTTTTTTCCACTCAGGAGCTAGCCTGTTTAGCTCTTTGACATACTTGGTGATAGGATCTTGAATGCTTTCGATATACCCTTCTTCCACAGCGATACCTACTAGCGCAGAAGTAAACGATTTGGCGACAGAAAAGGAAGGCAGTTGACTGTATTCATCGAAGTCATCGAAGTAGCGTTCGTATAGTATACTATCATTTCGGATGACTAGAAAAGCGGTCGTTTTCGTCAGTTCACTCAAGTATTGATCTAAAGGTATGCTAGCAGGATATTTGTTGCGCTTATCGTCCGGCACTTGCCATTTTATATTGGCGATTAGGTCATCAAAATGCGACTCGCCCGCTGCAAACTGAAAAACATTTTCGGGATCATGACGCACGATTTGCTCATCAAATTTGGGTTTTTGGTGATTTTCTGATAAATAAAACCGAGCATATTTGGTAAGTCTACAAGACCCAACTAGAATGGTCAGTGCAATTAGTGTGGTGATCTTTCTCATTAGGTGTGATGTCTTTTATGTTTGTGAATATTGTCCGGCAATGGGAACTTACTGAATAATAGGAGGATACACCTATTGCAATAGTCGCTTTTCGTTCAGAGAAGTTACAATACTGCAAAGTTAAAGCGCAAAGTCCTGACAATCGTCCCATTTTGTGAATTGAGACGTGCTATACTGTTGGTTCGAGTCATCAGGTCGCTTTTCAAAAGTCCACTTGCACGCCGAACGTCCAAGATCGAATCGGTAAATATGTCCGGCGATCGTCTATGCCAGTGACGAATAAATTGGGATAAGTCGTGCCGTTGATGCCTAGACTATTATAAGCATTCGTTGGTCGTACTTCAGGAGTTGCGCCAGTGTAATTGGTGAGTGTAAAAAGGTTTTGCGTATTGAGAAAAAAGCACAGTTCTCGGTCTTCTTTCAAAGGCAGCCGATAGCATAATGTCAAATACTCCAAGCGCAGAAAACTGGCATTTTCCACATGATAGCTATTGAAGCGATTGAAATCTTCTAAGGCTTCATTGTAGTACTCGGTCGTCACGACATTGTAGGTAGCCGCCAAGTTTTTATTTTCAAAGAACACGCGAGCTACATTGACCATTTGATGTCCAAAAACACCACGCAAAAAGAAGTCAAGATCGAAACGTCCCCAAGAAATTTGCTGCTCCAGCCCTATTGTCACATCCGGCAATCCATTTCCGACTGCGACATAATCCTCCCAATCAATAAATCCGTTCCCATTCTGGTCTTCTAGCTGCAATTCTCCTCCCGCTACACCCTCAAAAACAGGCGCGATGATCGTACCTGTAGGTGTCCCATCGCTTACCTCTACGATGCCCGAACAGCAGCCCGGCGAAGGAAATGGAAAGCGATAAATCTCATCTGTTCCATCATATTCCAGGAGAGTCGTATTGACATGAGACAGAATGATACCAGTGCGAGCAGCGGTATTTTCGCGATCGAGCCAGTCATATTTCAATTGTACTTCTATGCCTTTACTTTCTAGCTCGCCGACATTTTTCCAAATACTCAAAAATTCTGGTAGAGGCGTGCGCGTCTCCCGAATCAAGTCATTCGCTTGTGTCTGAAAATAGTGAATATCGAACCGAAGTTTGTTATTCAATACGGCTGTACGAGCAAACAATTCTAGATTTCGAGTCGATTCGATGCCCAAATCGGGATTGGCAGCAGTGAAGATGCTATACGAAGGTCGATAGTTGCCATTTTGGAAGCTAGTTACACTCGGGCGGATGCGCTGCTGGGATAGTCCATTTTGAAGCGGAATATTGCCGAGTCGTGCCCAAGCTGCACCTATCTGAGTGTGACTAAGTATCGGGATAGATAAGTAATGATCCAGATCGACAGTCAATTGTGTGCCACCCAACCAGTTCCACTTGGCGTTCTCGCTCAGATGAGAAGCTCCGGCACGTTGTATATTGGCATCTAAAGTGAATGCTTTGTATCGAAGCATCCAGTCCGACCAAAACGAAACAAGTCGCTGCCGACTTTGAGTAGAGAAAGCGGTCGCTCTGCCATTTGGAACATCTAAAGAAGCACCCAAGTTATCATACGTAAAAGCGTCCGTGATGAAATTGCCGGCACTTACTCCATATCCTTGCGCATCATACTGTTGAAAGTCATAGCCTAATTGTCCTTTAAACTGCCAATTTGTAGTCTTGAGTAAATAGCGCGTATTGGTACTAAGATATTGATTGTCAAAGGTATAGCGTTCTTGTTCTGCAAATCCATCACGCCACTGACCGCCGAATGGGCTATTGCGATCAAAGTAAAATTGCTCATTTTGAGAGCGACTAAACTGTCCGTAGCGAACGCTCGTTTGCCACTGCTCTGTCCAGTCCCACTGTAAGGAAAGACTTCCTAAATGCCGTACTACGGTTTCATCATTTTGATTTTGCTCTAGCAAAGCGACCGGGTTGAATAAATCAAAGACCGCTTGATGAAAGTAGCCATCTGTATCTGCACTATTTTCATCGAAAATGGGTGCGGTCGGATTTTGTCCCAGAGCATCCTGAAGAGCACGCGGAAAACTCAATTGCGACTCTTGACTCATACTGCGCCAACTAGCCTCTATGGTCAATTTGTCTTTAAATGCTCGCTGCCGAATTTGGGCACTCACATTCCATCTTTGAAAACCACTATTGAGTAATGTGCCTTCTACATCCCTGTAAGTCGTATTGATCTGATAATCAGTTTGTCGTGAGCGTCCAACCAAACTCAAAAAATGATGCTGAGACAGTGCAGCGCGCGTAATCTCATCCATCCAATCTGTATCACTTCCCAAATCATTTCTATTCGGAAATTGAAGATAGCGGCTACGATCTGCTACAGGAAGTTGATCGGAGACAGCACTCGTACTCAAAGCAGCTCGATAAGTCAAATGAATGCCTTGATCTTGATGCTGCCAAGTATCAATGTCCAAAACACCACTCGCCGCCTGTAATCCATATCGACTGGCTGATTCTGGATGGCGTCTCAATCCAACATGATATAAATCATTAGCATCCAATAGCTCCACATCTACATTCGGAATGCCATCAATGATCGCTATCGGTTGGTCTCGCGCATCGCCTAAGGTGGTAAGTCCTCGAAAACGCGCTCGGAAAGGTTCGTTGGGATTGCCGCCGGGGCGCGTGATAAGTAAGCCAGGAAGTTTGTTTTGTATGCTTTGATAGGGATGGGTGGTGTTGATGGGGTTGATAAAATTAAAAGGGTCTTCAATAACTTTAATACCAGCAGGTTTCTCTGAAAGAATATCCCAACTGTAATAATTTGGGTAGACAGAATAAGGCAAATCAGTATTACGGCTACGCGTTCTCTCTATCGTTAACTCAGACAACTCGTTTTCTTTCGAGAGTAGTGGAAGTGGCTTTAGACCATAGTCATATATCGTTTTACATCCTATTCTGTATTCAATGTACAGCTGAACTTCGAATATGTCATAACCCTCATATTGACCGTAACTGAAAGCTACTTGCTTCACAGAATCTGGAAGCACGAACTCAAATTTTCCATCAATATCTGTAAGCGTTCCAATATTTGTTCCTAAGCCAAATACAGATACACCGATCCATGGTTCTCCACTATTACAATCAATTGTTTTCCCTTTCACCGTCACTTGCGAAAAACCAAAATAAATAAAGAAGAAAAATAGCGTAAAAAGCAATAGCAATCGTTTCATCAGATGAGTATTCGGATATAGAGCAATGTTTCCTATTCATTAATATACGTAAAATGATAGAAAAAGATAAAAAGCCTGAAATGAGTGTTGAATTGAACGTCGTCCCTACAACCGAAAAGCCAACATTACAATCACTGTTATCTGACTATTTGAAAGAGTTGAATGCAGAGCTGGACTATCCTTATTTCGATCTATACTGGAAGGAGGAAAATCGCATTCCGCTGTTCATCAAAGTGAAGGACGCCACCATCGGATTCGCTTTACTGAATCGCTGGTTCGAACATCCGGTTTTTGAAGCAGATCGCGCTATTGCTGAGTTCTATATCTTGCCTGACTCTCGGCGTCGAGGATATGGTCAGGCGGCTGCACAACAGATTTTTGCGACTTTCGGCAAGCATTGGGAAGTAAAAACTGGAATGGACAATGAAATGGCTATTGCCTTTTGGCGAACGGCAATCGGGACGTTTACAAATGATGCATTTAGTGAGTGGAGGAAGGAAACGGAAGGCGTTGTCATTTGGACTTTCTGATAAGTGAATATCAAAAAAGAACATTACTTCAACACATCCCCCATCTCATAAAACCCTGCTTCTTGCTTCATCAAAAACCGAGCAGCCCGAATCGCACCTTGCGCAAAAACCTTCTTGGACTGTGCGCTATGTCGGAGTTCTATGACCTCATCTTCACCTGCAAAAATGATACTGTGTTCGCCTACAATCGTACCTCCTCGTAGGCTATGCATCCCGATTTCTGTCGGCCCTCTCTTGCGCAGACCTGATCTGCCATAAACGACCTCTCTTTCTTCTGCCAATGTATCTTGAATCGTATCCAGCAGACTGTTCGCTGTGCCGCTCGGTGCGTCTAGTTTTTTATTGTGATGTTGCTCTATGATTTCGATGTCAAAGTCAGCAGCTAGGGCGCGGACGGCTTGTTGTAGCAATTGATGCAAAAGATTGACGCCCAAAGACGTATTAGAAGCTAGTAAAATAGGGATTTGCTGTGCTGTAGATTGTATATCGGTCAAAGCAGCTTCATCATATCCGGTTGTGCAGAAAATCACAGCTACTTTTTGAGCTAATGCATAATCCAGTATCTTTTCCAAGTTATCGGGATGTGAAAAGTCGATAATGACATCAGCTTTTTCTTTTACTTCTTTTAGCGAAGACAATACATTGATGTCACTAGCTTCTAACTGCGGCGAGACGACTGCTACTAACGCTGCATCAGGCAATTGTTGTATGCTTTGAGCGACCAACTGTCCCATCGCACCATTGCCATAGACGATTACATTCATAGTAAATTGATCTTTTTGAGTTCTGCAATCATCTTTACTTTGGGTGCGTCTGCCATCTCATAAAGTGGCAGTCTCAGCTCACCTACCTCCCAACCCATCAGATTCATAGCCGTTTTGACAGGAATCGGATTGGTTTCGTAGAAAAGGCTGTTAATCAAAGCGTTATGCTGCAACTGTAGATCAAGTGCTGCTTTCAAATTACCATCCAAAAAATGAGCAGTAATGTCATGTGTCATTTTCGGCAAAATATTGGCGACAACAGAAATGACACCTGTCGCACCTATTGCCATCATTGGTACGATGACATCGTCATTACCAGAAACAATGACAAAATCTTCTCCGCAAAGTCGTGCTACTTCACTTGCATAAGAGATGTCTCCACTGGCTTCTTTGACACCTACGATGCGCTCATGCTGACTCAAAGTCACCATCGCTTCCAGTGAAATATTCATCCCAGTACGACCTGGCACATTGTACAAAATCATCGGGATTGTAACTGCTTCTGCTACCGCTTCGTAGTGTTTGATGAGTCCGACGGTGTTTGTTTTGTTGTAGTAGGGCGTCACCAAAAGCAAACCATCAGCACCTACTTCTTCGGCTTGCTGACTCAGCTCGATCGCGAGCGGCGTTTCATTACTACCTGTCCCGGCGATGACCGGAATGCGTCCCTTTGCCATTTTCACACTTTCCCGGATCAGGTCTTTGTGTTCTTCCACAGATAGCGTAGAGGCCTCTCCAGTCGTTCCGGCGACAACTAGCGCATCTGTTTTTTGCTCGATGTGGTAGTCGACGAGTTCTTGGAGTTTGCTATAATTGATTTGGTTGTTATCATCGAAAGGTGTGACCAAGGCGACGCCTGAGCCTTTAAAGTTCCATTGCATATAGTTGAATATATAAGACAGCTTTGGTGAGTCATCAAAGTCTGTCAATGTCTAAAAACGATGAAGAAAAATGATAGAATGAGTTATCCTTTATTGCCATATTTAGCCACCACTTCATTGATCTCAGGAGCTAGAGCATACAATAAGTCAAAATGAGGGCGCATTGTTTCTTCTTTCAATGGATAGATGTACATATAAATGTATAAACCACTATCGGTGACCCAAGCTAAGTTACCATTGGCGCGGCTGAAAGCAGCACGCTGTCCTAGACCACGCACTTCTAAATAAGGCGGAATGTTAGCCGCGTTTTCACGTTGCAAGCCATCTTTCATCAAGCCATTGATGTACTGCATATTTCCAGCAGAAACACGATAACCGATCACGAACGCCACTTTATCTGCGCCACCAGTTTTGGTACACTGGCAGGCACTGGCATTGCCGTCGGGAGAGGTTCGGCTGACGAGTTTGACATCTCCATCTTCAAAACCGGGAATGTTTTTGACCACCCAAGCTTCCGAGATCAACTGACAAGCTTCTTTGATTTGACCGATTGCTGCATTGGCTTGCAGTTCATCCAATCCCATTTTTTCTTCTTTAGGTGCAGGAAGGGATGCTTCGGTGGGCGGAGTGGGTGTCGGTTCTGTCGCATTGATTGGCTTGTCTTCTTTGCACTGCCACATAGAAAAAGCCAAACAAAATATTAGAAAAATAGAAGTTGTATTGTTCATAGCAAGAATCAGTTGAAATAAGTAGTAAGCCAAAAAAATTATAACACCTTATTCTAAAAGTCAGCCATAAATAAGGTGCGTAACTT
>JBCDHX010000210.1:0-7872 GCA_038749535.1 Bacteroidota bacterium | reverse complement strand
GTACGAAAAACGCTCTCTTTCTCTAAATCGTTAGATAATCATATTGGTGCTTTGAAGTATTTTTTTGCCCATTACAATTTAGAGCAGCAGAAGCTCTGGGATAGATATCATGGTGCGCATTTGTGACATTACCCTTGACAGTTCCTCCTAGTTGTTCCTCCCTGACAACTTTGACCGTGTGCGCCCACAAAAATATATCTATCTGACTATCAGTGATATATCAGTTTAGCAATATCGTCACACGTTTGATATAATCGAATACAAAAACATAATATTCAAGAAATATTTATATATTTGACAAGAGGATACTAATTAATATGCATGAATTATGAAAAGCTACCAAATATATCTATGCCCCTTCTTTTTCTTCTGGATTTGCCTATCCACGTCTTCACTTCTTGCTCAAACACCTCAGCCGTTCGGTCAAGCCTGTACGACAGGCAACCTATTCCAATCTATCAATGGCGACCTGATCGAGTTTGAGTTCGGTGGTACGAGCACTGATGATGGTCAACTGGTCTGTCCTTTCGAAGGCATACCTGTCTGCCAAACCTATACAGACGTCACCAATCCCAACAATCCGGTCACGAACTTCAATGCCAATTTCAACGCTCTCGGCTTCAATAATCAAGACAACTTCTTCTATGCCATGCGCGGCAACAATATCGTCCGTCTCGGCTCGAATTGTACTTTTGAAGACCTCGGAGAACCGACGCCAGCGGCAGGCGCAGGCTGCCCGAATAACTATCCCAACAATGGTTTTTTCAGCGCGACTTTTGACGATATGGGTAATTTTTATTCTCTACACAATGGCTCAGATGTGATGTATGTCATTGATGTCGCTACCAATATCATTACGAATTGCGTCTCGCTCCAACAACCCAATGGCTCTAATGTGCCAACCATAGCAGATATAGCTTTTGACTATTCTACGGGTGATTTGATCGGCATTAGAGATGACCGTCTATACCGCATCAATCTGACAACGGGCATCGTCAGCAATACCATTGTCACCGGATTGAGAAATGACGAAAATGGCTCTGTCGGTTCTATTTTCGGCATCACAGATGGTACGATTGTCGCTTTTTACAACAACTCAGGCAATTACTATCAGGTCGATCCTGGCACTTCTACTGCTACTTTTGCCGCAAGTAGCAATCCCAATGGCAACAATGACGGCGCCAGCTGTGCGGACACCAATCCATTTTGTCCCATCACACTAGAAGTAACACCAACTGTCATTTGCAATAGCGATGGCACGTTTACGGTCTCCATTACGACCAATTTTGACCCAAATGATAATATGGCGACCAGTGCCACACCACCTTTCGTCGTGCGCGTGGATGGGACTACTATTTCTAGCAATTACGATGGCGTTGCTTCATTAAACATTGGAACATTTCAAAATAGCAACAACGTCTTGCTACAGGTCGAAGAAGCCGACGATCCCAATGACTGTACCGATCTGTGCCGCGACATCGTCAATCTGGATGTCAATAATTTTGCGCCCACACTCGACATCAATGCCAGTCGTACCGAATTTACTTGCGCTCAAACTGATCCCATCACACTGACAGCGATCGCTAGCTCTGATGATATGGCAGCTTCTTTCACTTACAACTGGAGCACCAACGAAAACACTGATGCCATCACCGTCAACACGCCCGGTAGTTATAGCGTGACTGTCACAGAAGTAGGTGGCAATGGCTGCGAACAAATCGCATCCATCGACATTGAAGACAATACTTTCCCACCGCCCACGATTTCCCTGGAGCGGACGGGTTGTTTATCGAATAATGGAGGAGAGACGACTATTGAAGTCATCTCCGTAGATGATGTCACCTATCTTTGGGACGATGGTAGCGTGAATAGCACACTCACCGTCACCGCAGGTGGCACATATAGCGTCACAGCGACCGATGTTGCGAATGGCTGTGAAGCAGTCGAAAGCATCAACATCATCACACGTCCAGCTATCCGCTGCGAAATGGTGCAACAAATGCCGGCGACGGATGGCAATAGCGACGGCAGCTTGACGGCTATGGCGAGTGGTGGCTCTGGCAATTTTGAATACAATCTAGATGGTGGACCATTCCAGATGAGTAGCACGTTCAATAATCTGACAGATGGCGAATATGTGATTACAATTCGGGATGTGAATGATCCGCTTTGTTCGGTCGATTGTAATGCCATTTTGCCTGTTGAATTGATTCGTTTTTCGGCAAAGCAAGTCGATCAATCTGTCCTGCTTAGTTGGTCTACAGCTAGCGAGTTGAACAACGATTATTTTGAAATCCAAAGAAGCCTGAATGCTAAACAGTTCAACCCAATCGGGATAGTAGCAGGTGGCGGTACGACGCTAGAAACACAGCATTATACTTTCGCTGATGACACTGCCCCCAAAGATCAACCCATCTATTATCGACTGCGACAAGTAGATATGGACCAGGTGTTTGAGTACAGTGCTATCGTCGCTATCACGGTACACACCAAATCCGCTTCCAGCATTTCTCTTTATCCAAATCCAAGCAGCGATTTTGCGACCATCGCTGCTCCCAAACCTATGACTCACATACGCATCAGCAATATTAGTGGCACCACTATTTGGGGTCAGTCATTTGCACAAAATTCTGATAATCAGAGTATTGTACTGCCCATGCTTTCAGCTGGCATTTATTTTGTGGAAGTCGATATGGATCTGGAGCGGACAGTGGTTCGGTGGATAGTGGTGGAGTAAGTTTGAGTAGATTTTCTGTCCTTTGTCTCGTACTGTAATGCGCCAAAGCTATTTTTTAATCATCTCTCCACCATCACGCTCCTTCTTCCTATCGATCCATTCTTTTTCCTCAATTTTTATCTGTCAGGCAACCCTTTTCCGGCTCAACGTACCTAGTAAGTAGTTGAGGGTAAATAAGTTCCCTTTCTAACCAAGTAGATTTTCTGTTCAGATGAACTTGTCCCGCTTGCAGGAGGCGAAAAACGTAGGCGATGCCTTCCGAGGAGTCGGAACAAGTTATCGACGAGGCTTTTCAACGAAATATGAGCTGAAAAGATGCCGTCATGAAATTGGAAATTATATGCGCTCACCTACTTAGCTATACACTATCGATCGAAATTCCATTGAATACGAAAAAATTCATACAAGCAGTCGACAAAGGAGACCAACAGGCGCGTCGCCAACTGTACGAACGCTATCGAACACCGTTATTTATGGTGTGTTTGCGTTATGCCCGCGATCGCTCGGAGGCAGAGGACATACTGCAAGAAGGTTTTTTGGTCATTTTCAAAGACATCAAACAGTATAGAGGAGACGGAAATCTAGAAGGATGGCTAAAGCGCGTGATGGTCAATGCTGCTCTGCGCTACTTGCGGAAATGGAAACGTTCATTTGTAGAATTGCAAGCCGAAGTAGAATCGACAGAAACGATTTATCAGCCATCGACAGTTCAAGACGATCAACCTTTGTCCGCCCAGCAACTCACCAAAATCATTCAAGAACTCCCAATCGGTTATCGCACCGTTTTCAACATGTATGTCATGGATGGCTACACGCATCAAGAAATAGCAACTTATTTGAATATTTCGCCCGGTACTTCTAAAAGCCAATTGTCTAAAGCTCGAAAACTGCTCAAGCAAAAAGTAGAGCATTACCTGCTAGAACTATGAGTGAAAATCGACACAATGATCCGATTGACGATTTCTTTCGTCAGCAATTGAATAGCGAGAAAGCCCACACAGCAAGCGACTGGAACACGCCTGCTGAGGAGGTGTGGGAGCAACTAGAAGCTTCATCTTCTAGACGACGATTGTTGTATTTGCCATTGTTGGCAGCAGCTATTTTGTTGCTGCTCATCGGTGTATGGCAGTTGTATCATTATTTGCAGTCGCAGGCGGCTGTCATTCAGGAGTTGCAAGCGCAAGTAGAAGAGTTGCAACGGGAGCGTTCTGCTGAGCAAAATAAGAATAATGAAAGCTTGGTCATTGAAAAAAAATCTGTGGAGCAGTTTTCGGCTGATGTCATTGAAGCAACAACAAGTGTGGAAGACAAAATAGTCTCTTCTATTTCCACTACTCGCTCTTCTATATTTACTGATTCCTCAAATGATTCGTCCATTTTAAATACACAAGAAAAATCTCAGTCCACTGCTGCAAGTACGAAGCCTGAGTTATCTGCTCCCAAAAGTAAATCACCTGCTATTGTCCAAAGCAACATCGATATCAGTGCCTTACCTACTGCTGCTATTCCAACATTACAAACGTCTGCGCCAGATTTGACGGTATCGACTGTATTACTTCCAACTTCCCCAAATCGTGGCTGGTCTTCAATCAGTTTACTGTACACCCCTTTTTCTTCTTCTACTCAGTTGCCGCCTCGCCATCGCCGACTGTTTCAGCAAAGGACGGTCAGTACTAGCAATTTACAAATTGGGACGCAAGTCAATTATACCATATCTGAGCAGTGGTTCATAGAGACAGGCATTAGTTATGCACGTGAGCAGATACAGCAGGAATATACCCGTCGCCCTCGATTTTTGCGGCGCAATGAGCGTCGAAACAATAATAATCGCCTGGAGAGTAGTTACGATTTTGCACTATACTCCCCTCAGGGTTTGGTAGAAGCAGAAGTGGTGCTGACTCGATCTATGGATAGTGCCACGCCTGCTGACAATAGCGACTTAGAGGTGACTGTTTTATCTTCTACCTCCATGCAGTCGCTCCAAATTCCTTTACTTTTAGGCTATCAGTATCGGAAAGATCGTTTTCGCTTTGATCTGAAAGGAGGTATTCTATTTCAATATCAATGGCAGCCACAGTTTGAAATTGATGCCGTTACGGTAGGCAATACTGCCTTCGAAGCTCGGCACGAACGACGCCCTCGTCTACGTAGATCTGATACTTATGGACAGCTGGACTGGTCACTTTATTTGTCGCCTACTATCTCTTATCAGTTCACTTCCAATTTGGCTATCCAAGTCGAGCCTTATGTACAGCAAGCACTACAGCCCAAAACGCTTCGTCCTTCTCCTATGCTACAGCGAGATATTTTTGAGCAAGCGGTGGGACTTCGCTTGGGTCTTCGATATATCTTATAAAAAATTATTTGCAGTAGGCAACCCTTTACTTTTTGTCTGTACCTAGTTTATGAAGACTAAAAAACGATCAAAAATAGATTGTTCATTTTTATTTAAACCGATATAAACTATGAAAACAGTTCAGAAATTGTTGTTGCTTTTTGCGGTAGCGGGCACCGTTTTTGCCTGTAACAAGGATACCGTTTTAGAGACGGTAGAAGATGACTTTCTCGACGATTCGATTTATGAAATAGAGTCGCGGGGCGAAATGGGTCGCTTTGGCTGCTTCGATTGGGTGTTTCCGATCAGTATCCGATTTGCGGATGATAGTGTGGTGGAAGTGGAGGACTATGAAGCTTGGCGCACAGCGATGCAAGAATGGCGGGAAGCGAATCCGGAGGCAGAAGGCAGACCGCAGTTGAAGTTTCCGGTAGAAGTGACCTCAGAAGAGGGCGAAGTGATGTCCTTAGCAGATCGCGAAGCCCTGAAGGAGTTGCTCAAAGAATGCAGACGTGAGTACTGTGAAGACAATCAACGTGAATGTCGTAGACGCTATGCGAGACGTACGGGACGCTGTTTTGAGTTCGTTTTCCCAATAGATATAGCTTTTGCAGATAGTACGATCACGGTGGAGACACCTCGACAACTCAAGCGAGTGCTACGTGCGCGCAGAGGAGAAGAGCGTATCCGCCCAAGATTTGTTTTTCCGCTTGACGTGAAGTTAAAAGCAGATGAAAGTATCGTCATTGTAGAAGATGCAGAAGCCTTGAAAGCTCTACGACAAGAATGTCGTGACGCAGAAGATGGAGAATAGGTGTAGGTAGATGTAAAATAACAAGAAATCGTGTAGGACGGTGAGTGGTAATAGCTGCTTACCGTTTTTTTATCTGCTACCAGTAGCTGTAGCCGCTCGATGAGGAGTGGCAAGAAAAATTTACTAGAAAAAGTGGTGTAAAAATGAAAAGCTACGAATAGCCCAAATGTGGATGAATCAGAATTGATCTGACTGTTTTGTTGTCAGTGAACTCGCCGTTGAGTTCTACAGATGTGGAGTACATTAACTGATCTGGAGGTAAAAACTAAGAGCGCTCTTAAGTTAAATCTTTTTCATTCGGATGCGTACATTTCAGTACGACTAAGAATCAATATCAAATTATATATTTTACAAAATTGACTCGATTCTGTTGTATCAATTATACTCTCTTCACTGCGTTTGCGATGAATGCGATCACTGCTAGTGCAACGAATACAAAGAATAAGATTTTAGCGATTCCTGCTGCACCTGCTGCAATACCACCAAATCCGAAAAGTGCTGCAACTACTGCAACCACAAAAAATATTAATGCCCAACGTAACATGTTGATTTCAATTTTAATGAGTAAATAATGTTTTCAGTAATAGAACCTGAATACCCTACTCATGTTCGGTTTTTAGGATTGAGCACCAACAATTTCAGCTGCTTCCTGTTATGCTTCAAGCTCCATTTCCAAGGTCTCCATTTGCTGCTCTTCTAGTCGTTTAGCTCGGATAATGACATTCGCCAACCATGTCCCAAACAGCGTCCAACCTATGATCGCCGGATAAAAAATCATCCGCATCGTATTGTCCAAATCTTCGCCACCAAAAGCGGGGTTGCCACCATTGCCAGGATGCAAGCTACTATCCGACAGTCTCGGAATGACATACAATAAAAGTATCATAGAAACGAAAGCAAAGATGCTGTAGACTGCCGCGATACGTGCTTTTTGCTCTTGATCGTCAAAAGAATTGCGGAGAATGAAATAGGCGAAATAGATCAAGAGAGCCACCGCTGTCGTATTCTGTTTGATGTCCCAACTCCAGGGCGCACCCCAAGTATAATTCGCCCAAACTGCTCCCGTAGCAACACCTAAAATACCAAACAACACGCCGACCTGCGTAAAGCTGACTGCCTTGTTGTCTCGCTCAAAAGATTTCTTCCTCAGATATGCCACTGACTGCCAAACAGCTGCGCCCAACATGAAAATCATCGCAAACCAAAGCGACACATGAAAGTACGTATTACGGATACTTTCACCCAAAATATTGCGGAAAGGAAAGGTCATACCTGCTCTATCATGTAAGCTTTCGATTGAGCTATTTTGCCATACCTTTTCACCCTCTGCCGGATTGATGGAATCCTGAGTAACGAAGACGGCATTGGGTAATACAGAAGCTCCATCTACTGCATTATCCATGACAAGCGCCATTTCCTGGACACGCTCTCGACTCGGCAAGTAAGCCGGAATCTGGAAGCGCAAAGTCGCCGCTGTTTCACTATCCACCATCACTTCCTCCGCCGCCAGTGCCAATTCGTTGTTCAGCTTCAGCCAAGCGCGCAGACTCTCTGCTCCCGACTCGTAGTAGGTATTATAACCCGTGACAGCAATGTCCACCGTTTGATTCGTACGAATACTCGTAGGTGTCGCTTGTTGTATACCTGGCGAGAGTGGCACGAGCATCCCGGCCGTAAAGCTATAAAGCAAAATAAGAACGCCGAGTACTTTATAAGTGTGTTTCATTGATTCGATTTCGATAGTATCAAAGTGTAGTTTCACAGCTACAAAAGTAGACAATTTGGGAAGAGGTTGTGTTGAAGGGAGGTCAAGGAAAGTTTGGGTTTCAATCTTGTCACCCGTTGAGTGAGGTGGTTCAATAAATCAGGACAAAAATTTAAGATAGGTTTCAAAATTTTGGTGATTCGGGTTATGCCAACATTTTTTTCCTCAAAAAGCCCTCAAAAAGAGGGGGGCTTTTTGAGGAAAAAAATAGATTATTCAAT
>JBCDHX010000209.1:0-7918 GCA_038749535.1 Bacteroidota bacterium | reverse complement strand
CAGCCCGCCCAACTGACAGGTCAATATTTTACCTATCTTTATTACTACGTATATCATTGGTGCTTAATGCTTGGTTTCATACAACATTAAGCACTTTTTTTCGCTTCTTCCCTTTTCTAAATGTTTTGTCACCTAGAGTGGAAAATCTTAGTCACTGGCAGCAGTGGTCATTTAGGTGAAGCGATCATTAGAACGCTGCAACATCGAAAGATAGACTACGTTTCTGTAGACCTCAAACCCTCTCCTTTTACTACCCATATTGGTTCTATCGTAGATAAACTATTTGTCGATGAAGTGATGCGAGGTGTCGATTATGTCATTCATACTGCTACTTTGCACAAACCTCATATCGTCACGCACAGCCATCAAGATTTTATAGCTACCAACATCACAGGAACGCTCAATCTACTAGAAGCAGCTGAGGCGAATGGTGGGAAAGGCTTCATTTTTACGAGCACGACGAGTACTTTCGGTGATGCACTACGCCCGGAAGCAGGTTCGCCCGCTACTTGGATTACAGAAGAAACACAGCCCATTTCTAAGAATATTTACGGTATGACAAAATTAGCCGCAGAAGACCTTTGCCGACTATTTTACCGCAATCAAAATTTGCCGTGCCTGATACTCAAAACTTCTCGATTTTTCTTGGAAGTCGATGACGATCCGCAGGTGCGCGATCAGTATAGCGACCTAAATATTAAAGCTTTAGAGTATCTATATCGACGGGCGGATATAGAAGATATAGTGGAAGCGCATTTACTGGCGATTGAGCAGGTAGCTGACATTGGTTTTGAAAAATACATCATCAGTGCGACTTCCCCTTTTCAGCCAAAAGACTTGCCATTACTGAATATCGACGCACCTGAAGTTGTCCGACACTACTACCCTAGTATAGATGCTATTTTTGAAGCCAATAACTGGCAATTACTACCAACGGTGGGGCGTGTCTACGTCAATGAGAAAGCGCGCAAACAACTCGGTTGGCAACCCAAATATGATTTTCAGTATGTGCTCCATTGCTTGGTGAAAGGGAAAGATTTTCGGAGTGAATTGGCGCGACAAGTGGGTGTGAAGGGCTATCATGAGGAGGTGTTTGAGGATGGTTTGTATCCAATTGCTAAGCATTCTTAATGAAAAAGATGGGCGTAAACACAAAAACAACTAACAAAGAAAAAATTAATCCACCGATACTTCCAGCCGCTAACGAGAACCAAAACACTTCTTGCTGACCATGTAGCAGAAATGGAATCAATCCAAGTGAGGTAGAAATAACCGTCAATAGAATCGGTACAATTTTATGATTGAAAGCTTTGATATAAAGCTGTAAAGAAGGGCGATTGGGCTGCTGTTTTCTGAAAAAATTGAAGTCGTTGATAATCAAAATTAAGCCATTGACGACGATGCCGCTCACAAACAGAAAAGAGGTGTAGCCGCCTTGATCGAAAGGAAAATCGAACCAATAAAAGGTCAAGAAAATTCCGATAAATGAAAGTGGAATCAGCAATACAATATTGAAGGCTTGCCGAAGTGACTCAAACATCACAGCGCAGATCGCAAAGATCAAAACAATGATGAACAAGAAATAGCGATATGGCTTTTGTCGGTCATCGCCGAAACTGTAAGTCGATTTTTCTAAGCTATATCCGAGTGGCATTTCTTTTTCCATTATGCCCATTACTTCTTCCAAGTATTGATTGCCAAAACGAGCCGAACCAGTATATTCAAACTCCACCATCTGGATGTATTGTTGGTCTTTTTTATGAATGTTGGTGCTGACTTTTTGTTTGGAAAGTGACGTAAAGGTTGGAAAAGCTAGCTGTGTGCTATCAATGTCTTGCAGTTGATTTTCTAATGTCCAAAGATCATTTTGAATTTGTCGCTGCGGAAAAGAACGAAGTGAAGTACCATTTGGCAATCGAATATCGGATCGAATATTTTGGTCAAAATCGGAAAGCACATCCACCAATTGAGCTGGACGAATTTGCTGTTGTGCTAATCTTCTTTTATCAATCGCCAACTCATACTCATACAAATCTTTTTCCCACCAGTTTATATTGGCTTCTGTATCTACCTCTTGTATTCTAGGATGCACCAAAAGCTGATCAGCGAATCGCTGTGTTTGTCGTGCCAATTGAGCTTTGTTGTAGCCTTTCATCATCACTCGAAAGCGCGGTGGTCCACCGCCCGAAGCATTGCTAAAACCTTTACCGACACCATAAATATTCCATTTCACACCACCGAGATTGAGCGCGTAAGCCGTCAAGCGATTTTTCAGTTGAAAAGGAAAATAAGTATCAAAGCCTTTGTTGAAAGTGATTTGCAGACCTCCATATTGCCCATCTGAAACTTGAGTGGTAAAAAGTTTGATTTCTGTATCGTATTGAATGAGATAGCGTTCGACTTGCTCCATGACTTCATTCATCTGCGCCACCGTCGTCCCCAAAGGCATACTTCCTTGCACATGCAAAATGGTTTCGTCTGCTGCTCGGTAAGTCGCGCCTTCATAGACATACCAAACGAACAATCGAAGCGTGCCTCCAAGAACCTTGTTCACGGTCGGTTTGATGTGCTCTACATACCATTCGTTGCCGAGCGTTTTATTGTACCATTCTTCATCTTCGATCTGATTGGGCAATTGAAAGACAGGTAAACCAAAAAGCAAAATAGCGGCGATGACGACTAATGCTTTTCTGCGAATCAAAAAAGAAAGAAAACGAGCGTAATGTTGATTGAATCGAACTTGTTGCCTCAATTGAGCAAACTTCTTTTTCTTTTGTTCCTGAATCTTGACAAACTGCATCAAAGCTGGAATCAAAAACAAAGCGACTGCGAGCGAAACACTCAAATTGATACCGATTACTTTGGCAAAATCCAATAAACTCACTTTCCATTGATCTGGCAAAAACCAAATGATGAGCAAAGCGGCAATCGTCGTCAAAGTGGAAGCTAATAATGCGGGAAAGACCTTTAAATTGCCTTGATGCTTCAGATGGTGCATCATGATAATACTATTGTCAATCATGATACCAAAAGAGACGGTGATGCCAGCCAAAGCATATAAATGTAATTCGACATTTGACAAATCGTAAAGGATAAGAGCTAATCCCAAATTGGCAATCAGACTCAACAGCACGATCGCCAAATACCGCCAACTTCGATAGACCAAAAGGACAAACAGCAATAAAATGCTCAATGACAAAACTGTTCGCTGTCCAATCTTTTGAAGTTCTTCAGCCAGATATTCAGTCGTATCTTCTTCTAGTCGAAGTTGATAATCATTTGGAAGCGAAGCTATGGCTGTTTGTACATCTTCTTTAATTGCTTTCGCCAATCGCAGCGTATTCGTATTATTTTGCGCATAAAAAAGCAGTCGGATGCTGTTTTGCCCATTGATGCGATAAAACTGTTGAGCAGGTCGATCTGCAATCGAAATAGTGGCGACATTCTTTAGGCGAATGAGTTGTCTGTTGACGTTTTCAATCGGAAGCTCGGCAAGCATTTCTTTACTTACAGCAGCAGTTTGTGCTAAGCGAATCGGCAATTGCTTTGAATCCATTTTTGCTATCCCTAAACTTTCTTGATCTATCTCGTTTTGAATCGCGGTTATCAAATCTCTTTTCTGCAAACCTAGGGCTGTCAAACGCTCTTCATCGAAAGCGATGCGCCACTCTTGCTCATTACCCCCTCGGATGTCAATGGATTGAAGCCCATTTGTCAAAGCCAGTGTAGGACTCAAGACTTCATTAGCATATTGATAAAGCGTAGAAATGTCGTCCGTTCCGCTCAAAGAATACGTCAGCAATGGGCGATTTTGGTCATCTTCCTCAGGGTTATATACTCGAATTGTCGGAAAAGCTACACCTTCAGGCAAACGCGGATACAACTGCCGAATTTTGGAAGCGATTTCAAACCGCACAAACTCCAACTCCGCCCGCTTATCTATTTTCAATCGAATAGAACCATCACCACTTCCCGCTATCGAATAAATCTCTTCAATGCCTTGCACCAGATTAAAAGCCCCTTCCAACGGCGCGATCACCTCTTGCTCCAAAGTCGTCGGAGAAGCATTCGCCCAATACAATTGCACTTGTAAATAAGGCGACCGATCTGTCGGTAACCACTGTATCGACAACCTTGGCAGTAGCGCGAAACCAATGGCACTCAATGCTGCAAAAATGATAATGACTCGAAAAGGCAAATGAAGCATTTGGTCTGGTTTGAAGTTTAAATTTACGTATATTTGTCATAAAGGAGAAATTGATAGGAATGAGAATGTGAGATATTAAGATAGGGCAGAGTTTCGAGAACTGAGAGTTTGCCCGAAACCGATAGGGGGCGGGAGTTTCGAGAGCGAGGAGAGGTGCGACAGTTTACCAATTCAGTCGATTTTACAATCAAGATACGTATTCTAAATTGCTACACAACTTATCAGTTTATCAGTTCAACAGTTCTTCAAAACAAATAGCAAAAGCATGAAAAATGTAATCTTTGTCCTAGTCAGTCTCCTCTTAATAGCTTGTCAGCAAAACCAAGAAAACGAACAAGAAATCGCCCAAGCTAATGCCAGCACCACCAACATCGAAAACCCACCCATCGAAATACAAGTAACGCCAGTCAAAGTCGGAAGCTTCCCATTGCGCATATTGACCAACGGAAAACTGCAAGCAAAACAAAAAGTAGAACTGAAGCTAGAAATGAGCGGTAAAATTGTTCAATTACCGATTCAAGTCGGTAGCCGCATCCAAAAAGGAAGCCTGATCGCTCAACTCGACGATCAGGCTCAACAGCTTCAATTGACACAAGCTAATATTCAGCTCGAAGAAACTAATGTTAATAAAGCTGATCTGCTTATCGCCAATGGTGGACGCGCTTTTGAAGATACTTCCGTCACTGCCGAAAAATTGCAACTCGTCAATACCCTTTCGGGCTACGACAAAGCACAACACAACATCAAACAAGCTAAATATGAACTCAGCAAAACGAAGCTCTACGCGCCATTTTCTGGCATCGTTGCAGATATAGAAGTCAAGCAGCATCAACAAGTCAATGCTGGCGAAACGGTCTGCACCTTACTCAATCCATCTAGCTTTGAAGTGGAGTTTACCTTGTTAGAAGAGCAAGCTCTCACCATTCAAAAAGGACAAACGGTGAAAATAAAACCATTGTCTAGCCAAAATGAACTCTCAGGACGAATCACCGCCATCAACCCAATCGTGAGCGAACAAGGCTTGGTATCAATCTATGCACGCATCAATTCAACTCGCGCTACACTGTTTGAAGGTATGAATGTTAATGTCATCATCCAAGAGCAAATCACCGATCAGATCATCATCCCGAAAAGTGCGGTGGTGCTGCGGTCAGAAAAGCCTGTGGTGTTTACGTACTCAGCAGAAGAGCAATTGGCGAAGTGGAATTATGTCACGATAGCACATGAAAACGATGAATTTGTGGCAATTTCGGAAGGTTTAGAGAAGGATATGTTAGTGATTGATGAGGGGAATTTGAATTTGGATCATGATGCGCGGGTGGCAATTGTGGAAGAAGATAATGAATAAAGTACTAACCCGATGATCTTAGAAATGCATACCATCTGATTTTTGAAAAGCATAAGTTAGGAACTAACTCGAAGTTAGCTCCTCACTTCACTCCACCAACGCCTTTCCTTCCACAAAATCATACAAACATAACTGCCGCAAGCGATAATACTGCTCGATAGCTGCCAAAAGCGTCGAGTAGTATTGTCGAAAGGCTTGTTCTTGCTCCGCTCGCGCGATATTCAAGTCGATGATGCTTTTCTTACTCAGCGTAAATTGCTGTCGCACCAACTCATAAATCTTGCTACTTACAGCTTGATTCTGTCGCTCCAATTCAATACGCTTCACCAATAAATTGAACGACTGAATACTCGTCAGCACTTCTCTACTAATATCCGTCAACTCCTGCGTGATGCCCAATCGCTCCCTCATTAGCTGCTCGGCGGCGATGTCTCGATTAAGTTGGCGTTGCTTGCCACCTGTCAGGGGCACGCTCAAAGTGATCGCTGCCGTCTGTCGGTCGAGTAAATCGGTATAGAGTTGTGACAATTGATCGTCGGTGGTATTCAAACCTAGCGATACATCAATCGACATCTCTAAGCCATTGTCCATATTGGTGCGCTCGATTTCGGCTTCGGCTTCGGCGAGGCGTAGCGTGTTTTGGGCTTGGATAAATTGATTTTCCGTCGCCATTCGCACTGCAAAATCTGGATCGATGAGGGCATCAGCTACATTTGGCGGCTCTTCTAACAATATATTTACGTCTCGTTCGAGTAGCAAAAAGTCCTTCAATTCTAACAGAGCGGCTTCCAAATCGAGTACCGCTTGCTCATACTCAATCGCATTCGATTGCTGCTCTGACTCTAGTCGTAATATCTCCACGCGCTGCACCTTTGCAATCGCTGCTTGTCGGCTTCGGATATCATAAAGTGCATTGGTTTCCGTGATGTTATTCTGCGCCAAAGTAACATCTATCTGCGCCTGATATGCCCGATTGTAAAACTGCACTGCTTGCAGCAATACTTCCTCTCTCACCACCGCTTCCCGAGCTGTCAGCTCTGCATTGATGAGGCTATATCGCTCGCGTTGCCATTTGAGTTCATTGAACTGAAACAGCGGTTGATTGAACCCCACAGCAATAGGTGTAAAAAAGTAAGTCTTATTATAATCAAACTGCTCGGTCGCAAAAATATCCAAGCGATTGAGCTGAGAACTCGCCGTGAAAGTTCCACCCGTCGCGGCAAACTGATAAAACAAACTCAGGCTCACGCCATTGTTCATCGTCGAGCGATTGACAAAGGCATCTCGCCCGTCGGGTAAGGGTCGCAGCTCAATGGCGCGACTTAAATTAGGAAGTGTACCATTCAAGAAAAGCTGTGGTTGCAGCTGATTTTGAAGGCGTTGTATGAGGTATTGATTTTCTCGAATGCGGGATTCTGCCACTTGCAGGTCGATGGCGTTGGCGATGGCGCGGGTGAAGGTTTCGGGCAACGAGAGACGTAACGTATCCTGAGCGATTGACATTACTGAAAACAGGAGAAGGAAAATTGGGAGGAGCGTTTTCATATTTTGTTTTTTGATGAACTGTGAAATTGAAGAACTGATAAGTTGTGTAGCTGAATGGAATACGTATCTTGATTGGCGGAATCGTAGCAACTGCCCTGATTAGAAAAACTGACTCAATCGAAAAACGGAACTTTCTCTCCTCGCTCTCGAAGTTCTCTTATAGACGAATCTCGCATTCAAATATACCTCTAAATTTCATCGGTTCATCGGTTCATCGGATTTGTAAATTACCATAAAAACCAATAACTTGCTATTCATTATGAGAACCAAAAACAAATTGTCATGTCGAAAAAAGTCTGTTCTATTGCTCCAAAAACTAGAAAGCAGATTGCTGAGGAGTTTGGTATCAACTACAAAACACTGATGAGTCGCTTAAAACGGAAAAGCGTTGAGCTACCCTCAGGGGTGCTGTTAGGCATACACCAAAAAATAATCTACGATCAATTTGGTTACCCAAATGAAACAGTTCGAATTCAATTTGAAGGAAAATAAAATTTCTTGTTTTGGGTCATTCTTTTCTGTTTTGGGATGAAAATGGCGAAAAAGGGTCATCTTGGGATTTGGTTTGGGTTTAACTTTGTACTAGAAAGTTTAAAGCTGCGCAGCCGATGAGCTTTTGAAGGGATTGCCGAAAACCTTGGAGAGAGTAGGTTTAATGTTTGAATTTATTTAATATGAAAAATCACTCTAGGTGACAAAACTTTCCTGCAAGCGAAAAGCATGATCGACCTTGTCGAGTAAGGCTTGAATTGGTCTGAAAAGCTGCCTCAAGTAGTTTTCATCTTGATGAAATCGTCGAATCGCTTTTTCCAAACAAT
>JBCDHX010000208.1:0-8005 GCA_038749535.1 Bacteroidota bacterium | reverse complement strand
GTTCATTTGATAATGCTGTTTTTTGAATAACGAATATCGAACAAGGAACGATGAATATCGAAGGTGGTACACGTCCTATTGGCAAACTTCGTTATTCGCTATTCCTTGTTCAAGATTCGTTATTACGCTCTTTTAGTAAAAGTAGGATGTTTGACTTATCAGTGTCCTCTTTTTTGAATTTTAAAGACGCTTCAAAGCTCACCCGATTTTGTCAATCAGAGGCAGCAGTCTTCGTCAAAGTATTTATCATGAAATATTTATCTTTCTTTACAATTTTCCTATTCACTCTATTCCAATTCAAGGCAGTTGCCCAAAGTGGTTGGATGAAAAATAAGAATAGCTTGTACACCCAATTGAGTGTACACCAATTTTCTTCTAATCAGTATTACGCAACGAATGGTACACTATTCGATGAAGGCAATAATTTTAGTAGTCAGCAGCTTATGCTCTACGGAGAATACGGTATCAGTGATCGCTTGACGGGTCTACTCAATGTGCCGCTGTTGCAACTCAACAGTTTTAGCAATACCGATGTCGTGGCGAGTATCGGAGATGTTCAGTTGGGTGCAAAATACGCTCTGACACAAAAAATTCCACTGAGCATTAGTGTAGAAGCTAGTATCCCAACGGGTGATGGTGTGCAATTCGCCACATCAAAAACCGTCAATGAACTCGGTCTCAGAGATCGCATCAATTTGAGTACTTCAGATGGTGAATTTAATGTTTGGACAACGCTCGCACTTTCCCAATCTAAGGGGGACTGGTATGCTAGTGTTTTTGGAAGCCTAAACCTTAGAACACAAGGCTTTTCACATCAAATGAAATTGGGCGGCGAGATAGGTTATCAAGCTATAGACGATCTTTGGCTGATTGCTAAACTCAATGTGTTAGAAAGTTTATCTGATAGTCCAAATACCAGCGTACCGTTCATTTATGGTGAGGGTACAACTTATACCGCCACCAATCTGCAACTAATGTATGCTTTGAATGAAAACTGGCGTCTTATCGCTGGCTATGCCGATTATTTTGATTTTCTGGTCAATAGAAGAAATATCTACGATGCACCGAGTTTTTCTTTAGGACTAGCCTTCGACTTGAAATAATTTTTTTAATTGTTTACTCCACCAACTCCATCTCAATCCTCCGCTTTCTTAAATCTACACCAACCACGCAAACCTTTACCCGATCACCCATGCGATAAATCATGCCCGTTCTTTTGCCCCGCACACTGAGTCCACTCCGATTCATTTCAAAGGATTCCCAAATGCGATTGAAAGGAACGAGTCCTTCACAGCGACTGCGCAAGGTTTCCACAAAAATACCACGATCTACGATGCCCGAAATCTGACCTTCGAAGACTTCGCCGATGCGCTTTTTCATGAACTCGACCTGCTTGTATTTGATGGATTCGCGTTCTGCATCATTGGCACGGCGCTCTTGACGAGAAATGTGCTTACAGCGCGCTTCCAGTTGTTCTTTATTGACGCGTTTCGTTCGACCGTCAATGTTCTCATACAGTACGCGATGTGCCAACACATCCGAATAGCGACGAATGGGCGAGGTGAAATGGGAGTAGTAGTCAAAACCTAATCCGTAGTGACCAATATTGTCGGTGCTATATTCTGCTTTTGCCATCGTTCGGATCGCAAGTGGTTCTAATATTTTCAGATTTTCATCGGTCAGGGCTTGCTTAGCAAGTTTGTTGTACGCCCTAGCGGTTTGTTCGGGTGTTTCCGCATGAATTTGTACGCCCATTTCCTTAGCAAAACGCACTAGATCAGCAACTTTGTCGGGATCGGGTTCGTCGTGTACGCGATACACATAGGGGATTTCTGCGCTTTTCCCTTTCTTCGAAATATAGGCAGCTACTTCTTTATTAGCCAAAAGCATATATTCCTCGATCAGCATATTCGTATCGCGGCGTTCTTTCACGTAGACGTCCACTGGTGTACCTTCTTCATCCAATACAAAGCGTACTTCTTCCGAATTGAAGTCGACTGAACCTTTTTTGAAGCGTTTTTTGCGTAGCTTTTTCGCCAAAAGATTCAACTTTTTCAATTCCGAGTCGAATGCACCTTCGCCTGTATTTAAGACTTCCTGCGCACTTTGGTAGGTGAAACGATGATTGGAATGCGTTAGGGTTTTTCCGAACCAACGCTTGATGAGTTTATCGTTTTTGTCGAAGGTAAAGACCGCCGAAAAGGTAAATTTATCTTCTTCGGGGCGCAAAGAACACAATTCATTCGACAATTTTTCGGGTAGCATGGGCAGTACGCGATCGACCAAATAAACCGAAGTGGAACGCTGATAGGCTTCTTCGTCCAGTGCTGAACCTGCCTGTAAAAAATGAGTGACATCGGCGATGTGAACACCCACCTCAAAATTACCATCTTCCAAATACGCCAAAGAAAGCGCATCGTCAAAATCTTTTGCATCCACGGGGTCGATGGTAAAGGTAGGAACATCTCGCATATCGCGGCGTAGTTCCAAGTCTTCCGCTGAAATATTGGCGTTTAGTTGGGCGGCTTCTTTCATAGCAGCTTCTGGAAATTCCAACTCAAAGCCATTATTAATGAGAATGGACTTCATCTCAATATCGCTGCTACCTTCTGCTCCAAGAACAGAGCGTACCTTTCCAATGAAGCTATGGTTGTGTCGAGCGGGCCATTTGGTCACTTGTACCACTACTTTATCACCATCTCTGGCTTCTTGCATATCGTCGTGGTTGACCATGATATCCGCTGGCATTCTGTCGCCATCAGGTATCACGATGCCGTATTGTCGCGTGATGCGCAGCGTACCGATGAAGTGTGCTCTCGCTCTTTCTAACACTTCTACGATTTCACCTTCTGGTTTATACCTACCACGCGGTGTCCAAGTAGAAACTTTCACTTTATCGCCGTGCAAAGCATTATTGGTACGCCTTGCTGCCACGTGGATGTCATGCTCTAAACCTTCTACCATCACGTAGGCTGCCCCCGAACGAGTCATAGAAACGATACCCGTTTCGACATTGCGCGTGTGGCTATTGGGATTGCTGTGATGTATTTTGAATTTACCTTCGGGTAGTGGTCGGAGCTTTTGTTGTTCTGTCAGTTTTTCCATCGCATACTGCGCGGAATCTTTATTGTTACTAACCCTCAGTTTTTTGACAACCTGCTTGGCGTTGAAGCGTTTCCTAGGATTTTTGCTAAATAATTTCAAAATTTCGACTTGCAGTTGTTTTGCAGTCAGGCGTTTGCCTTTTATTTTGTTTTTTTTCTTACTCATTGTATTTGTTCGCTTAATCTCTTCCCATCTTTATTGGGGATGTTTGCTTAAATGCTGGTTTGATAATTATCAACATGCCATATCTCCTTAACATCAAACCATCAGGCATTGGTTCATTCTACTTAAATATATTTAGATCTTCACAAAGCTTTGAGCATACTTATTAGGACTGTACGAAGTCTAATTTTACTTGAAAATAGCCTGAATCAATGCAAGAAATTCGCGCAACAAGTATGCTCAGAGCGTCTCTTCGGAAATGATATTGTTTTCAAAAGCTAGTACAAAGCAAGCAAATAAACTTGTCGATAAATGACGTAATCTTTGATAAGATAACACTTTTTTATACCTTGCACTTAATATGCTATGAAGAAGGTATATTTCACACAAAAATACCATCACTCACACTGATTATTTCTGTGAAATTGCTCTTCAGAATGTATCTTATCCAAACAATTGCTCACAAACATACGCATCCACATTTCGACAATGGAGGATGTCCACCACTTACTTTAAGGTAACAAGCATTGGTAATCACATCTCTCACTAAAAGTACTATATAACAAATCAAAACTCAGAAAAAATATTACATATATTTTTTTGGACTGCTATTTGTGCTGGGTTCTCATTCGTTGTATCACGAGGCCTTGGAACTAGTGCATCTATTGAGTCATGCTGGGATATCAGACCACACACTGGTATCGCACATCCACCATGACGATAACATAACCCATAGCCACAATTTCTTGCCAACTGCTCACTTAGCTTTTGATTTAGACCTACATCCAAACCCTAATCATCAATCTTCCAATGCTACTGCAAAAATAGATTTAATACACTCACCTAATTATACTGATGATCAATTGATTGCTACAAACAATCACGCTTCCAATAGACCTGATTATCAGAAGGTATTTTTGTCCATCCTGTACGTTCGTACGCTAATTGACCCACCAGATTTGGGGTAGCTACTCTTCCCATTGCAGTTTGTATTATCTGTGGACTGCAATTTTCATTATTGGTTTCTAATTTAAGTCTATCGGCTTCATCACGTCACTGAATAGCTGCTGCAGCTACTGCTAACAGGCTGTTTTCAACAAAGCACAGTGGTGATATGATACTGCCATGAACTTGAATTAGGCATTTTTAAAGAAATTTTACATCACAATGCTTTGGTCAAGCTGAGAGCAAACACTTAGCTGTACTGACATTTTGACTGATTGCAGATTAGACCAACTGCTATTTCTTGAATCTAAGGAATTACACTCCTTTGAAATAGAGTTCTTTTGCAACAAATCGTCTTGTCAATACAGTAAATCGTGCAAATACTTCATAATAATAGACCCAAATCACAAGTAGCTTAGCCAAAGTAGCAATATCATAAAAATGAAATTCATTATTGGTAATAAATACTTATTCATTTTACCCTTACTCACCCTATTTTTCACGGTCAGTGGTCAAAACAATGCAAGCATAAAAGGAAGTATCCTATCTCAATCTGGCGAGGCTTTAGAAGCAGCTAGTGTAGCCATTGAAGGCACGACAAAAGGGGTGAGTACCAAATCCGACGGTACGTTCAAGATAGTCGATGTCCCAGCGGGGAAATACAATCTAGTCGTCAGCTCGATTGGTTACGAGACGTATAAACAAAGCATCAACCTTAGTGCTGGTGAGGTAGCGACTTTTGATATCAAGCTCAAAGAGGCTGATACTCGACTATCCGAAATATATATCGTGGGTGCAGCACTAAATCCTGAGAACCGAACCATCACAGTCAACGAGATTAGTCAAGAAGACATTCAGACCTTGAATGTTGATCTGCCAATCCGCATCATCGAACAGATACCAGGGGTAGATCTTTCGGCATATAGTCAAGGTGGGGTTGCCGATCAATTTTCGATCAGAGGTTTTGGCGGTGCTGGTCACGAGGGACAAGCTGGTGTACAGATAGACGGCGTATCACTCAATGAAGCGGAAGGTCATTCGGATGGTTACGCCGATCTCAATGTCCTCATTCCACTCAACTTGGAGAGCGTAAAAGTGTACAAAGGACCTTCCTCTGCTTTGTATGGTCGATTTGCCGAAGGCGGCACCTTAGCACTGGAGACCCGCAAGGGAGGCAATTACCAAAACTTTAGCCTTAGCGGTGGTGCTTTCAATACGCTGAATGCTCAATTTGTGCTTGGTAAAGAAATGCAGTTGGAAAAAACAGGCCAACAGCTCCATACCAATTTAGGTTTTCAACTCTTTCAATCGGATGGCTATGCGGACAACTCAAATCAGCTAAGAGGAAACGTCACGGGTCGCATTGGATACGAAATTTCTGATAAAACAGACATCGCTTTATCGCTACGTGGTCATTCTAGCGAGTGGGATGCGGCAGGATATATTTCCAGAGAACAATTAGACGATGAGGAGCGCAGAACGCAACAGGATAAGAATGCCGAGAATGATGGTGGTGCTAAGCAATTTTACTCACAACGATTGGACATCAACCACAATTTTAACGACAACCTTAGAATGCTTGTCTTTGGCTATGCCGTACAGCAAGATTTCACCCGCTTCGCAAAATTTGGCTTCGATCCAGGTGGTCAGACCGAGCGATTCAACACCCGTAATGTTTATGCTGCAGGTGCAAATCTCAATGGTCGTGGTCAGTTGGGAACATTAGGTATCAATTGGATTGCAGGTACAGAATATTATAGCGAAAGTACAGACCGCCAGCGTTGGAATTCTAGCAATCGAGTACGTGGCGATCTGTTTTTAGATCGACAATTTGATGTGCAGACTGCCTCTGTATTTGGTCAAGGCGAATTGGATTTTAGCAAATACCTAAGAATGTCTATCGGATTGCGCTACGATCAATACTTTGGTTCATTCACCAATAGCGATCCTGATGTACAAGAATTTAGCCTTGATATGAGTACGCTATCCAATGTGAGTCCAAAATTGGGGATTCGATCTACCATTGCGGAAGGTTTCGATTTGAGAGCTAGTGTATCACAGGGTTTCACTTTGCCCAATAGTGTATTGAAGTACAAACCCGACAGCGAACTCAATCCATCTATTCTCTGGCAGTATGAACTAGGTGCTAGATATACAGGCATCAGTTGGTTGACGGTAGATGTAGTCGGTTGGATGCTCAATACAACAAACGAAATATTTGAGAATCCTCCTGGCTCGCAGAACTTCGTTAACATTGGTGAGACCTCGCGCATAGGGATCGAATCCGAAGTAATCATTACGCCAGTAGAGGGCTTGCAAATAAGAGGTACGTATGCTTATACGGAAACGGAAATTCAAGACAATCCAGAGGAGAGCTTGGAAGGCAATGCAATTACAAATGTCCCTCAATCCATAGCAACCTTCGATGTTTCTTATGCTTTGCGGAATGGATTGGGCGCACGTTTGATGTTTAGAGATGTTGGGTCTTACTTCACCAATGCCACCAACACTGCTAGCTACGAAGGATATACGGTGACCAACCTTTTCCTTTTCTACAACTTCAATCAGCAGTTGTCCAATCAAGGGCGTGTTTTCATAGAAGTACGTAACTTATTTGATTCGCTCTATGCGGAAGTAGCATTCGGAGGACCAGGCTCACAAATCTTGACACCAGCTCCTACGAGAAATGTGATGCTAGGGGTTAATTATAATTTTTAAATACAAAGCAGCAATTCTCATTGTGGAGTTAGTTTCTCTTGTTTCCCCATCGTTTCCTCATTTAACCGTATGGACGATGGGGTAACTTTTAAAATTCCAAAGGAAGCGGGCGTAGCAAACGACCGCCTCCTGTCAAAGCTCCAAAGTGAGAATTGCTGTACACAAACAAAATTAACAATGAGATACACAAACTATTTATGGCAAAGCCTGATTTTTGTAGCTGCCCTTACGCTATGTATGAGTTGTGCGCAAGAACAAAGCACTGATACGCACACACACGAGCACACCCACGGCTCGGATGATGCAGGTCATACACATGCACACAATTCAGATGATTCGGGTCATACGCATTCGCACGATGATGGACATTCACATACTCATGCGCCAAGCGAGCGTGGCGATGGTCATAGTCACTACGAAAGTCAAGCAGATCGTCCACCATTCACCTATTTAACGATGAATGGCGAATTTCATTTGAATCCGGGTGATTCTATGTCTCAAAACGATCCACGAAATCCTGGTCGCCTCATTTTGGAGACAAGCGATGAAAAAGGGTCATTGACAAAAATGACTTTCTTCGATCATAGCAATTTGCAAAAAAAACTTGCGGCATGTGGCTATCAGTTCATTGGCAGCCGACCCGATCCGCATTATTATCCTGAACAGTCCAAGACGTCGATTTGGGATGTATTCGAGAAAGTGGAGGACTATTCAGGCGACTGTATGAACTATAAATATGTGCTATCCCGATCACCACACGGTGATCCGATACATATGCACTTCCGATATGGCGATGATGTAGAACAAGTATTAGCGATGAGTAATGACGCAGAGGACGATCAATTTAATCCGTGGTGGGCAACTTATTGCGATATTGAGCGAACGACTGCTTGCGATTAATTGGAACGATCAGCTCCTATTTGCTGGTGATGAGAATAACGGGTAAAATACGGCGGACGCGGGCGCGAGGTGGCCGCCTTCGCCCTGGCCACGCAGCAGATCGAGTCGCTGCTCGAACAAGCCAGCGGCGCTGCGGCCAAGGGCGCCGCGGGCGACGGCGGGCGGCAGCAGCAAG
>JBCDHX010000207.1:0-8009 GCA_038749535.1 Bacteroidota bacterium | reverse complement strand
AAGCCGACGGGCTATTCATTTTGGCATTGCCCCAAAACGAATCAAAAGGTCTAGAAATGGCAAACTCCTCCGTCGAACCTGCCCTTTCGCCATCCGCCACCCAAGTAAAACGTGTTCCACACTTGCTCCATACGACAACTATTGATTATCATACTTTTGATGCGTTTGCCCTAGTACGTTTAGTATATCATGAGCTTTAATGAATCGTACCATATCCTTTCCCCAGACCTGATACGTGATCGGTGCCGGATGAACACCATCACTAAAAAAATCAGCCAGTTCGCCCTCTACTTGCCAGCGTGCTTTCCAAGTTGCGGTATCTACGAGTTCGCTATTGTAAAAGACATTGGGATGTACAGTGACCACTTCTGACAGCGATTCGCCGAGTATTTCGACTAGATTGCCGAGTACAAAACGAATAGATGCCGTGAATGCCGGAAAAGACTTGATAGGCGGCATATTTGTGAAAACGATGGGCGCATCCGGGAATAACGACCGAAGATCATTGATAAACTGATGTGCCTGTTGCTGAAAGCGTCCGGGTCGATTGAGCGTAAATGCATCGTTGCCGCCTGTGCCGACGATGAGCAGATCAGCCTGCTCATGATTGAGTTGAGGAAGCAATTTTCGGCGACTCCGTTCTAGCGTATACCCACTCCGAGCATATACTTTCCAATCGACCTGACAGTCATACTGCTCCGCCAGTGCCCGCGCGAAACTCCCTGCAAAGCCATTCTCATGCGTATCGACGCCGACACCTGCGACCGTACTTTCGCCGATGAATAAAACACGAAAGATATGCTGTTTACCCACTCCGGCACTGCCTTCGGGCTGTCGTGCTTCCGGCAGCTTTGGGACGCGTTTGCGAATTTGCTTGCCTTGCACAAATAAAATTGGGAGTAGCGGTACGGCGACTGCTGCTCCCAAAAAGTATCTTGATTTATAGTTCATTTCTGATCTGCATCTGCGTTCAATTAATCCAATAATTTACGCTTGGCACTCGCAAATTGTTCTTCCGTCAGTAATCCCCTCTCTCTCAACTCACCCAACTTTTGTAACTGATCCAGCAAATCCGGCTGCGACTGTAATAGATCATCTTTAGGCGCTTCTACACGCGGCGGCGGACTCGGCACAAAAGTATCTTCTGCTGCTTTTTGAGGCTCAGGTGCTTCGTCTGTCAGCCTAAATCCACGCGCGACAAAACTATCAAACTCTGGCTGTATGCGCACATAGGCCAATGCATCATGACTTCTGATCTTCTGAAAATCATCAAATCCATATTTGACTGCCTGGTCCAAATGCTCCAAACTATCTACCACTTCTTCATTCAAGGAGTGTGCACAAGCTAAATTGAAGTGAGCCGCTACATCCATGTTGTCAATATCCAAGACGCGCTCAAAACACTCAATCGCGCCATCATAGTCAAACTCCTTAAATCGACGAATACCTTCTGAGCGATAGGTATTCATTTTTTGTACCTCTTCGCGACGTTGTTTGCGTTCTTTCTGACGCTCTTCATCTTTGCGCTGACGAGAAGCTTCTCGCTCTCTACGACGCTGCCGACGCTCCCAAGACTCTATCTCGCGCTCTCGACTATACCGACGTCGCTCGAATTTATCTTCTTCGTATCTATCTAAATCACGGTCACGGTCACGGTCACGGTCACGATTTCGGCGTCCTCTGCGTTCTCTTTCTTCCTCATAGTAGTCCTCCTCATCATAGTCGCGCTCGTATTTGCGTTTCTTGCGTCTGCGCTTATCTTTCTTCCGGTTGTATTTTTCCTCAAATCGCTCTTTGTCCATAGACAATAGCACCATCGCATCTATAAATCCCACAATGGTGGGGATGGTCGTTGCCATAAAGATACAATGCAGAATACCAAGCCATATTTGTCCCAAATAGAAGCGGTGGACACCAAATGTACCCAAAAAGAAGGCGAGTACCGCTGCTACGTTTTTATCTTTATATTCCATGTTTACGAAGCTCTTTTATTTGTTTTCAGGGATGCAGTAAGATGATATTTTCACCAATTTACTATGACTATTGAACTCATATATATCGCAGGCCGCGATTAGATTTACGCTTTTGCCATCGCTGATAAATTCCCCTGTTCCTCTGATGACTATTTTGCGCTCAGTTTCGATAATATCGACTGTTTTGAAATCTGTCTGGACAGACTCAAAATATTCAGTGATCTTTTTACAATGAGTGACAACTGCCGACTTTCCATGAAGCAGATGATCACCGATGATCTCCCAAATTATATCTTCTGATAAATGAGGAAATGCCAGTTCAAAATGACCATCAGAAAAAAGTACGGCAATTTCTTTTTTTGAATAGTTCGTCATTTATTCCCTATTACATCTTTCTCATTTATTAGACACATATATAACGTATCAAACGAAAAAAAGACGGCACGACACATCCGCATTTCGATAAAATGAAGAAAAAAGTAGACGAGCGTATTTATTCTCAAAAATTGACTGAGCTGTGATAGATCAATTGTAGTAAGTGGCTTGCTGCTTCTTCCATCGATTGCGGACAAAAAGGAGCAATAAACTCAGCAAAATGGTACTTGCTGCCATGCCCATCCGCAACCAAAGTTCCTGCTCTCGGCGGATATTGCTTTCTATATAATAAGGATTGCCAGCATTGGGCGTGCCGTTTCCTTTCTGGAGTCGCCAGTTTTCAATATCTGCATTATTGAGGTGCGGTAGCAGTAAGGAAAGCGTATAGGTAGAGTCCCGGGGCGGCAGTTCGTATTGCAAGCTATCTACAATCGCGCCCTGTGGGTCAAAAAGCTGTATGCGCTCGCGGTGTTTATTGATGCCAAATGGCAATCCACTGACGATATTGTAAGACTTTGGAAAGGTTTTGAAGAACTTAGTAGAGTCTTCGCAGATGACCAAATAATCGCGCGGCTGAATAACAACAGACGGCAATCGAAACTCATTTTTCTGATCCGTCAGTATCCAATCGGTGAGCACGATGGGTTCTTTGGTGCGATTGTATAACTCTAGCCAGTCACCAGACACTTTATTGTTGGCACTGATTTCATTGATGACCAGCTGACCAGATACGGGATGCTCATAGGGCTCAAAAACGGCTTTCAGATCGACGGTTTGTAAGTCAAGCGGTAAGGTTAGTTTGGTGGGTATTTGTTCGTTTTCTTGATACCTCATCGGCAGCCCTTCCCAATGCGAAAAGCGATAGCCGTAATTGGGGATGGCAGCTACGGAGATTGGGATGTACTCAAAATAGATACCTTGAAAAAAGGATGCTACAGACAAATGATCGTTGAGCAAGATGCTGCCGCCGCTCGTACTTTGCAGTTGGACACCCTTCTGCGCACCAGTATCAAATTTATCCATTAAGTGCATACGCACCAATGTCGGTCGCTCTTCTGCGAATGCATATAACCGCCGCACGTGCCGCTCCCAGTCCTTTCTTTTGATATTCCAGCGCACTAGCTGCCGATCTATCTCCGGCTGCATACTGACATACAATTCATCTATCTTTTCTTCTACTGTTTTTTCCTCAAAACTCATATTGAGGTGGTCGGCAAAACGATTGATGAAAGCGTGCTCAAATTCTTGATTTTCTAATAGCTTTCGCAGCATGAAAGTCGTCCACGGCGGATTGGGCCAGCTAGGACCGTCGGGTGTAGTGTGGAAGTCGAGACTGTTATTTTGAAACGCATTGGGATCATTTAGTCCAAATCCCCAATCGGTGTCAAATAATATCCATCGCCAGCGACCATTGGGTGTTTGCGGACGCCAATACTTAATGTTACCGCCTGCATCCTGATTATCAAAATAGATCTGCGCGATCTGATAATCCATGAAGTTTTCGATCTCCATCTGCGTATTTAAATACGCCATATTATCGTCTACAGAGAGCGGATTGCGACGCAAAAAGTAGAGCATATCTTCGTAGTGATGACTATTGCCGAGCTTCACTATTTGCTGATGCTCCATCAAGTTGATGCTGTCTTTGTCTTGATCGTGATAGTGCTTGAGGAAGTGGCGATTTACTTTTTCACGCATATTGTAGATACCCCAATAGTCGCCATTGATATAAACATGAGCAGAACGAAAGTCTTGTTTTTCTATGTCCCAATCATCTACCAGTCCAGTCATCAGTCCATCGCGAAAATGCGTTTTACCGAAATCACTACCGGAGTTGCGAAGTACGATGAACTTGAATTTGTCTTCTCCGTCTTCACCAAAGATCGGATGGTCAATTTTCTTTTTGCCATAGCGATCACGCGCTACGATGGTCATCGACTTTTGAGGAAAGAGTCGACTAAAGCCACCAAATATCCTGAATCCGGCTTCGCTATTGAACACACAACTGCCATCTACTTCATATATCTCGCAGTGCATCGGATATTCTTTTCGCGACCAAAAGTTGGCACCTGGTTTTGACCAAATAGAATCTACCGCATAATTGCCCTCCATAAACAGTCCATAGTCCGGATCGAAAAGTCGCCAAGGATCGATACCGATGGAAACAACCGGAAAAGTACTTTCGGGCTCGTCTATAAAATAAGTTTCTCCAAAAAAGGTACTTTCTTGTGTCTTTGTGACAGCTATGGCGCGAATGACGCTAGATTGCTGTATCCTGATGGGTGAAGTATATCGCTTCTTTTTCTTGGAAGGCGTAGAACCATCGAGCGTGTAGTAAATAGTGGCGTCCTCCCTACTGAATAGACTAACTTCAATGGGCGTTGCATAAAAACCGCCTGGCTTAGAGCAATTGATACGCAATGGATTGGGTTCAGTCTGCGCAGGCAAACTCAGAGGAGAACAAAAGAGAAAAAATAAGAATAGAGGATATAAATGTTTCAATCTGCTGTTTTTCTAATCGCGATGGGGTTTAAGTAGCTGTTTCAGCCCCACTCTAAATACACACATACCGATAATTTAGTTACCTAATTTTTTGCATTTTATCTGTCGCTACCGCTTGCCGTTTGCTGTACTACTCGGCAGTAGCATAGCAATATGTATAACGAAGTTTTGTAAATTAGTTACAATTTTGCCTATATTTGAGCATTGTTATCGGATTTTTTAATAAATTTTTTCATAATTTCTCACTCAAATCACCATTTCTGGTATAATTCTATTATCCATCCTAAGCTATTTATTAACTAATAATACTACTAAAATTGGACGATTGGCACAAAAAAATGGATGATTACCGCTCCTATCTTAAAGTTGAGCGATCATTCTCAGAAAACACAGTGGATGCCTATATGAGGGATACACGAAAGCTACTACAGTATTTGGACGCCAAGAAAATCAAAGCGAAGCCTGAGGAAGTAACGAGAGAACAACTAGAAGATTTTGTCAGCTGGATCGCTGATTCTGATCTAGTTGCCAATTCTCAAACACGCATCATTTCTGGTGTTCGCGCTTTTTACAAATACCTTTTGGTAGAAGATATGATCGACCACGATCCGACTGCCTTTTTGAAGCGACCGCGTTTGGAGCGCAAGATTCCTGAGGTACTTTCCGTAGCAGAAATGGAAAAAATGTTGGAGTCATTTGACTTGACATCTACTTATGGGATTCGCAACAGAGCGATGTTGGAGACCATGTATGCAACTGGGCTTCGTGTCAGCGAGTTGATTAGTCTACGATTGACTGATTTGTTCTTGGATACCGGTTTTGTTCGCATTATTGGCAAAAACAATAAGGAGCGAATGGTACCTATCGGCGAAGATGCGATCAACGCTATCGAGCGGTACATCGAGCAAGTGCGCAATTTACAGCACAACATACAACCAGAATCTGCGAACGTCTTGTTCCTCAATCATAGAGGCTCAAAAATGACGCGTGTCATGGCATTTAAGATCGTAAAAGATGCGACTGCACAAGCGAGCATCGAGAAAAATGTCAGTCCACATACTATCCGTCATTCATTTGCGACTCACCTAACAGAAGGAGGCGCAAATCTAAGAGCGGTACAAGATATGCTGGGACACGAGACCGTGACGACAACGGAAATCTATGCGCACATGGATAAAGAGTATCTGAAAGAAACAGTCATGCTCTATCATCCTAGACATCAGCAGCAGAAGAAAAAGAAAAAGAAGAAAAAGAAGACTGCATAATTCAAGTAACAGCTACAAAAAAACTATTGTCAAATCATTAAGAAACGGCTAAGTTGATATTCATCGGCTTAGCCATTTTTTGTCATCTACTTCACTATTGATTTGATTCGTTTGGCAGACGTAATCGCTGTAATCAGTCTGGCACGAATAGCTATCTTACAAACGGGTATTCACAATATTGTTATACAGCGCCCCAAAAGTATAATTGATGCCAAAATTCATGCCTGCCTCAAAGTCGGTGGCAACTTGTCGCTGTGCCAACAACAAATCTTCCAAACTCAATTCGCCTTTCGGCAGGGACAACTGATCGTTGATAAGTTCGTAGTTGCCGCCGAACGTAACAGACAAGCCCTTATAGACACGAATGGAAAAACGACCATTGAGCGATACGCGATTTTTAGTAAAGTCATGTAAAAAATTAGACGCACTTGCACCAACGAATACATTGCCCCAAGGACGACGCAGCCGCAAATCAACGTCCAACATCTGACGATAGCGATCTTCTTCTAGTAAGTCAAAAACGGTGGTTTCGATATAGTTACGTGATAGATACCCAATTCGGTAGGCAACTGTAAATTCCTTCATCGGCACTTCATCGTAAGAAAAAATGCTGTACTCGATGGCAGGCGCGATCCAGGCATCCAGGTTAATATTGCTATAGTTGCTGTGATAGTAGCTATTGAAAACGCCTACTGACCAATGATCGCTGATGCTTCTGACAACAGAACCAGAAAAATAAGCTCGCCGACGGATGACGACCGCTTCGCCATCAGAAGTCTCCACATTTTGCTGACGGTAATTATAGAATGGTCGGATGCGAATGCGCCATTCGGGCGTCACATTGTCGATGTCCATATCAGCGCGGAAGTTGAAATTGCTGCGGATACTTTCACTGTTCCATCGCGCGCTGCTGCCAAGTTCGTATATCCAATTTTTCCAAAAAGATTCGTAGGGTTGTACGCTTACTGCATCAGCTTCTTCTTCCACTCGCTCGACGGATAGTCTGACGCGCTCTGACAAATAAGTTTTGGCTAAAAAAGGAGCTAAGCCCAGCTCTATCTTCTTCAAAATTAGCTCATTCTGCTCAAAAGTAGTCATAGTCGGCGTAGAATTGAAGGTAAAACTGACCTTCTCTCCTTCCCATTCGGAGCGACCGATGATTTCGAGATTGTATTGTTGTGCACCACTTGCCACGGGCGTCCGATTGATGAGGACTTGGACGTTACTGCGATAGGCGTCATTGGCAAAGTTGAGGTAGTTGAGTTCTTGCCGAATCTGATCTTGATTACAGAAACTACAGTCTAGGAAAACGTAGACTTTGCCGTCGCCGGGTGGTATGTTGCTGTGAGCAGATTGGTAGATGAATAATAGAGAAACAAGGCAAAAGAAACGGGTGATCGTCTTTAGCATGAGCGATTTTTAAAAAAACTGACGTTTTTGGCTGTTAGCTATTAGCCGTTAGCTCCCGATTCTCGGGATGAGCTATTCAGCGAATGTTTGATAATAGCGATTTATCAATTCAATTCAACGCCAGAAACAACTGAGTAAATTCTATTTCAATAAGCGTACATCCAGTTATCGGATGTAAAATAGGTTCTATTTGGCAGGACGTGTTTTCTGGGCTTTTACACTTATACTAATGCAAGAGTCTCGAAAAGATACATGCTATAAACTGAAAAATCTAAACTGATGGAATGTTCGATCAATATGCATCTTACAGGATCTCTTTGGACTAGACATGAATCGAGTAGTATTCTAGGGCAAACGCATCAAAAGTATGATAATCAATAGTTGTCGTATGGAGCAAGTGTGGAACACGTTTTACTTAGGTGGCGGATGGCGAAAGGGCAGGTTCGACGGAGGAGTTTGCCATTTCTAGACCTTTTGATTCGTT
>JBCDHX010000206.1:0-8014 GCA_038749535.1 Bacteroidota bacterium | reverse complement strand
GACTCTTAGGATGATTCTTATGGCATTCCTCCAACGTCGTACGCTCTTCTATTGTTAAGTTTATGTTTCTCATCTCAGCAATAATACGATCTCTTTTTCAATTAGACTAAAAAGTGTCGATTATTATTGTAAAGGTACTTAGTTACCCTGTTCGCCTTTTCTGGGAATATTTTTTGATGGACGAAATAACTAGAAATAGATACTTACTCAATGTCAGTATCGGCACAATGATACCTTTAACTGATGGAGGAATCGCACCTGTAGGATTTCTGCTGTTAGAGCCTCAATATAGAATCAATGACTATTATACCTTAGGACTTGGAGTAAAAGCTACGATGGGACTTCAAGACCAATTCTCAGATTCTCATTACAGAGTTGACGTTAAAAATTTACCGTATCTAGGAAGAGACCCAAACCGAGTAAATGATCAAGATGCCGTGTTTATTTTGTCTAATTTTAACAAGTTACTATCTTTTTATAGTGTTTTAGAAAGAACGTTCTGGAAGGGGAAATTTGGTACTTTTCTTGGAGTGGGAGGAGGGTATTTTCGGAGTTTAGTTTCAAATGATGTGAATGAAGCCATTGGTTATACAGATGCTGGTTCAACTATACAACACAGGTTGGTATATAGCAATGATAATAGAGACTATTATCTGACTCAAGGTGCAATCATTCACTTCAGGATTGGTTATAGCTATTCTCACTTTAAAACAGCTCTGCATTTTAATATTACTACAAACGAAACTCCTGAGTTCTTCACGCTATTATTTGGATATGATATTGGCGGAGGATTTAAGAGATAAATTTTAGCAAGCCCTCCCCGAAACCAAATAAAACCACAACATGAAACAACTACAAAACTACATCCAAGGCGCGTGGCGCACAGGCGATGGCGATGGTCAAGCCCTCCACAGTGCCATCACAGGCGAGCTCATCGCGACGACCAGCACCAAAGGCTTGGACTTCAAAGACATACTGGCTTATGGACGCAAAACAGGTAGTCCAGCCTTGCGGAAAATGACCTTTCAAGAGCGTGGGCAGCTACTCAAAAAGTTGGCGTTACATTTATTGAAGCATAAGGAAGGTTTGTATGAATTGAGCTATGAAACTGGCGCGACATGAGCCGATAGTTGGGTGGATATTGAAGGCGGTTCTGGGAATCCCCTGCTCGTGCCACACATACTGCCTTGTTGCTAGTGCGAATTTCACGCCTTAAGCGGACGCATGCAATCCATCATCTATTTCTTTCTCCCTACACAAATAAAAAACTAAAAAAACAACAGATCATTCTTACAACTTGTTAGATACCAAAATAAAACTATGCAAACCGTCACCGTAGAGTTAATGAGCGACAAAGCATTGGCTTTGCTTCAACAGCTAGAGCAGCTACACATCCTGCGCTTCGTTCAGTTACAAAAAAGGGTTAAGACAGATCTACCCAAACGCAAATGGGGAGGAAGCATTTCTAAAAGTACTGCTAAACAAATGATTCAGTACACTGAACAAAGTAGAGGAGAATGGGAGAGAACTATCTTTTAGATACGAATGCAGTTATTGAGTTTCTAGGAGGAATACTGCCTGAGCCTGCTATTGTTTGGTTGGAGGGTATTGTAGCAGAGGACTTACACTTTCTTTCTGTCATCAATCAAATTGAGTTGCTTGGATTCAATGGTGAAGATGAAGAAATGAAGACTATTGAGGATTTTATTGGCGTTTCGAGTGTTTTATCACTCTCAAATGAAGTCGTGCAGCAGACGATAGCTTTACGAAAAGAACATAAGATCAAGCTGCCTGATGCTGTGATAGCTGCGACAGCACTGACTCACGATCTAACTATAATAACTCGAAACACATCTGATTTTGAAGATATCGATGGTATAAAATATATTAATCCTCACGAAAAGTGAGTCTCGTGCTGTCGATATGATAAAATCTTAAGTTACTCTTTGCCTACTCACGTCTTACATATTTCAAGACGATTCCTTTCTACTTCATGATCGACATAGCTTATAGCTGCGGCGTAAGATACGCTCATCTCGTGTATTGCAAGCATATCTGGTATCGAAGCTGTAAGTTTCGACAATCAAAAGAAGGACTTCCTCCTACAACCAAATAAAACCACAACATGAAACAACTACAAAACTACATCCAAGGTGCGTGGCGCACAGGCGATGGCGACGGTCAAGCGCTCCACAGTGCCATCACAGGCGAACGCATCGCGACGACCAGCACCAAAGGCTTAGACTTCAAAGATATACTGGCGTATGGACGCAAAACTGGTAGTCCAGTTTTGCGAAAAATGACCTTTCAAGAGCGTGGGCAGATGCTCAAAAAATTAGCGTTGTATTTATTGAAGCATAAGGAAGGTTTGTATGAGTTGAGCTATGAAACTGGGGCGACGCGAGCCGATAGCTGGGTGGATATTGAAGGTGGTTTTGGGAATCTCTTTGCCAATGCCTCTTTGCGGCGCGACTTCCCGAATCAGACATTTCACGTGGATGGCGATGCGATAGATTTGTCGCGTGGCGGTTCGTTTATGGGACATCACATCATGGTGCCAAAGCGGGGCGTAGCGGTGCATATTAATGCCTACAATTTCCCGATTTGGGGGATGTTGGAAAAGTGTGCCGTCAACTGGATGGCAGGTGTGGCAGCCATCGTAAAGCCGGCGACTTCGACCTCTTATCTGACAGAAGCAGCGGTGCGTGTCATTATTGAATCTGGGATTTTGCCAGAAGGGGCATTGCAGTTGGTGTGTGGTTCGGCACGAACGATTTTGGATCATTTAGAAGGGCAAGATGTGGTGACGTTTACGGGTTCGGCGAGTGTGGGGCAGCAGTTGAAAGGACATCCGAGCGTGATCGGAAATGCCGTGCCTTTTAATCTAGAAGCGGATAGTTTGAACTGTACGGTGTTGGGAGAAGATGCGATGCCTGGTTCACCAGAATTTCAGTTGTTTATCAAAGAAGTGCGGAAGGAAATGACCGTCAAATGTGGGCAGAAATGTACCGCGATTCGACGCATCATTGTCCCTGAACATTTATTGGAAGATGTGCAAATTGCGTTGGGCAAAGAATTGGGACGGGTCATCATCGGTAATCCAAAAACGGAAGGCGTGCGCATGGGCGCATTGGCAAGTCGAGATCAAGTACAAGAAGTGCGCGAGCGCGTCGCTGATTTGACGAGAACAGCGGAATTGGTATATGGCAGTTTGGAGGCGATTGAGTTGAAAGATGCCAATTTTGAGAAAGGAGCGTTTTTGAGTCCGTTGTTGTTACGCGAAGATCAGCCATTCCGAAATACGCATATCCACGAAATAGAAGCCTTCGGTCCAGTCAGTACTTTGATGCCGTACAAAAATATGGACGAAGCCATCGAATTGGCGCAAATGGGGAAAGGCTCTTTGTGCTGTTCTATTGCGACTTACGATGATTCCATTGCTCGCGAATTTGTCTTGGGTGCAGCTTCTCATCATGGACGTATTTTGGTGATGAATCGAGAGAATGCGAAACAAAGCACTGGTCATGGTTCGCCTTTGCCGTATTTGGTGCATGGCGGTCCAGGCAGAGCTGGTGGTGGTGAAGAGATGGGCGGTTTGCGCGGCATCAAACATTATCTGCAACGTTGCGCGATTCAAGGTACACCGACGACCATTTCCAAAATCACAGGTATTTATCAGCCTGGCGCACGCGTCACTAAAACGTCTCAACATCCATTCCACTACCACTTCGAGGACATCGAACCTGGTATGTCCATTTTGACGCACAAACGCACTATCACGGACAGCGACATTCAAAATTTCGCCAATCTGACTTGGGATGTGTTTTATGCACATACAGACATTACGTCGCTGGAAGGCACGATTTTTAAAAAACGAGCGGCTCACGGTTATTTCTTGTTGGCAGCCGCAGCAGGTCTGTTTGTGAGTCCAGCCAAAGGACCTGTGGGCGCAAATTATGGTCTGGAAGATTGTCGTTTTCTGCGTCCGATCTATCACAATGATACGATTCAGGTGCGCCTGACTTGTCAAGAAAAACGAGAGCGAGACGCTAAAGGCAAAGAGCATCCTTCGGGCGTGGTGAAATGGTATGTTGAGATTTTCGATCAAGAGATGGGTAAGGTGGCATTTGCGACGATTTTGACATTGGTGCAAAAGAAGTCGCCGTTTATGCCTTATGATGTGGCGGAATTTGAGCGATTGACTTTGGGATTGACGGAAGAGGCGAAACCGAGTTGGGGCATCATGACCGCACAGCATATGTTGGAGCATTTGGACTATTTTAATCGAATGGCAATCGGTGAAGTTGAAGGTAAATTGCTGACGCCCGAAGAAAAGCTAGAGAAATACACCGAAAGTCTCTACAATTATCGTGCGATGCCAAAGAATTTTCAATTGGCACTTTTAAGAAAAGGCGAAACGGAGGATTTACGCTACGCAACTTTGGAAGAAGCACGAATGGCATTCTTGGAAAGTCTAGCGACAGTCGAGCAATATTTTAGAAGTGACCCAGAGTTTAGGGCGTTCAATCCCACTTTTGGCAATCTAAATTTCTACGAATGGAAATTGTATGCGCAGAAGCATTTCGGGCATCATTTTGAGCAGTTTGGTTTGATTGGATAAATTGCTGGAACTGGTAGAATTGGTAAAATTGTCTACTAGTCACTTTTCTCAAATTTTATCCAATCACTGTCCCCGAAATAAAATCCAAATACCCAGTCTTCCCATCTTTTTTTCGCCAAAATCGAGCAGAACCCAACAGCGATTTGAAGGCAATTTCGTACAGGACTTCGCGAGAGTCGATCAGCCGTGAGCCGTGCTTTTCTACGCCTATGATGCTGTCGTCTGCACCGGATTCTGCGCGTAGATCTATCTTATTTAGCAATTCATCGACGAGGGCTTGTTTTCGCTCAGAAGTAGACAGTGGCTCTCCGATCTGTTTGCCTCTGGCAAGTGCTTTGTAGTAAGCATTGAGTTTGTCATAGACCCATTCTACATCTTTATCGACAAAGTTTGGAAACTCATCATATAGTTTGATGACTTCACTTTCGATACTGTGTAGCACGGGCATTAGATATTCAGGTGGTCTTCCCATATTTTTCTGTTTTCTGAAAATGCAAAATAATGCAAGCGTTTGGTTGTTTTATCGCTTATTTAAACTTTCATTGCAAAGTTATCATTTGATTTATCAGTCAAAAATACTCATTTCATGCAAGACGGACATATCCAGCAAAAATTTATCCAACCTGACATCCTTCAGATCGAATTCTATCATCCCAAACACAACTCACTGCCCAGTCATTTGCTCAAAGAATTGAAAGAAACGATAGAGCAAGCAGGCGAAAATATTGAAGTAGACATCATTATTTTAAAAAGCGGCGGCGACCGTACCTTTTGTGCTGGAGCGAGCTTTGACGAGTTGATTGCGATAGATAATTTAGAAAAAGGAAAACAATTCTTTTCGGGCTTCGCCAATGTCATCAATGCTTGCCGAAAGTGTCCAAAAATCATCATCGCGCGCGTGCAGGGGAAGGCAGTAGGTGGTGGTGTGGGTTTAGCATCGGCGGTCGATTATTGTTTGGCGACCAAATATGCTTCTGTGAAGTTGAGTGAATTGAATATTGGAATCGGTCCATTTGTGATTGCACCTGCCGTAGAACGAAAAATAGGTCTGTCTGCTATGTCCCAAATGACTTTGGACGCTGATACTTTCTTTTCTCCCGAGTGGGCACGACAAAAAGGATTGTATGCAGAAGTTTGCGAAAGCACTGAGGTATTAGACGAGCGCGTGCTGACATTGGCAACATATCTACAACAAACCAATCCCGAAGCCCGTCGACAACTCAAAACTGTCTTTTGGAAAGATTGCGAACACTGGGATGAACTGCTAGCTGAACGAGCTGCGATCAGTGGAGAACTGGTCCTATCCACATTCACGAAAAAGGCATTAGGAAAGTATAAATAACGCAACAAAACACAAAGTTTACTTTAAGATAGTACCTTCACGAACAAGCAGTAAATTTATCCCGCGCTCCATCAACCAACAAAACGAAAACAACACCAACGATGAAACATTTAATTTTGGCACTTGCGACCCTATTCCTATTTGCCTGTCAGCCAATGACAGAAGAAACCACCACTGAAACCCAACAGCGTCCTAACATCATCTTCATCATGTCCGACGATCATGCTTATCAGGCAATCAGTGCCTACGATGATCGACTGTTACAGACGCCTCACATTGACAGAATCGCCAGTGAAGGCATGCTTTTCTCCAATGCTTGTGTCACCAATTCGATCTGTGCACCTTCTCGCGCCGTGATTTTGACTGGTAAGCATAGCCATTTGAATGGTAAAATCGACAATAATTTACCATTCGATACCACCAACATGACCTTTCCGCAACTCTTTCAGCAAGCCGGCTATCAAACAGCGATGTACGGCAAATTGCACTTTGGAAACAATCCTAAAGGCGTCGATGACTTTATGATTTTGCCAGGACAAGGCAGCTACATCAATCCTCGATTCATCACTGCCGAAGGAGATACAATCATCAATGGTTACACAACAGATGTCATTACTGATCTGACGCTCGATTGGCTACAAGAAAAGCGCGATCCCGACGAGCCATTTATGCTTATGTATTTGCACAAAGCACCACATCGTCCATGGTGGCCGAGACCGGATAAATTTGCGGAGTTTACGAAAAAGAACTTCCCAGAACCTGCCAATCTTTTTGATGATTATAGCAATCGCGGCACGGCTGCCAAAGAAGCAGAGATGAATCTGCTGGAGCACATGATGTACTCTCACGATAGCAAAATCCGACCGGAGTTATTGGAAAAAATGGGCGACAAAGTGATGCCGAAAGTCAAAGAGTTCCCGAATAGCTATCATGGTCGCTACACTGACCGCGCGACGGACGAACAAAAAGCCTTGTACGAACCCATCTTAGACTCCATCAATAATTTCTTTGAAGCCAACTGGCCAAGCATGACTGACGAGGAAAAAATGCGCTGGAAATACCAACGATATATGCAGGATTATTTGGCGTGCATCTCTTCCGTCGATGACAATGTGGGACGTGTATTGGACTATCTGGATGAAAGCGGTTTGGCAGAAAATACGATTGTGATTTATACCTCCGATCAAGGATTTTATCTCGGGGAGCACGGCTGGTTTGACAAGCGATTCATCTATGATGAATCTTTCAAAACTCCTCTGGTCGTGCGTTGGCCTGGCGTCGTCATGCCCGATTCAGAGGTTGAGGAAATGGTACAAAATTTGGACTTTGCCCCTACCCTTTTGGAAGCTGCTCAGATCAACGTACCCGAAGATATGCAGGGCGAAAGTTTACTCCCGCTTCTACGTGGCGAAGCAGATGCCTGGACTAGAGAAGCCGTTTACTATCATTACTATGAGTATCCGGCTGTCCATATGGTGAAGCGGCACTACGGTATCGTCACCACCGACTACAAACTCACCCATTTCTACTACGATGTCGATGAGTGGGAGCTGTACGACCGCAAAAAAGACCCCATGGAGATGAATAATGTTTATGCTGATCCGGCTTATGCGGAGATTGTGGAGGAACTGAAAGTGAAGTTGCAAGGGTTGCGGGAGCAGTATGGAGATTCGGAGGAGCTGGATGCTTATTATATTGGGTTGAGTGGGAAGTGATCTAGGCTTGAGGGAAGTTGTAAAATATAATCTACCCGTTTTTGATTTTCTCACGAACAACTACTGCGTTAGATTCAAGAATTGAGCCTTAACCATTCTTGAATGGAGTTTTGTAGCGAAGGCTATGTTCCCTCTTCGCGCCTCCGCTTCTCGGAGCAGGCTTTGTATGCGCTCGCGATAATTCTCAAAAAATTGGATACCTTATTTATTAATTAGGCTTGTTGCGTCGTAGCTGATTATGGCGAAGCGGAGCAAATTTTATTTTGGATAAGGCAAAATTTTTCGGCATAGCCTAGCTACGGCTAAAAATTTTAACACAGAACAGAATGAAATTTG